>JAQUFK010000022.1 GCA_028684695.1 Methanosarcinaceae archaeon
GGAAAAGCTGGACAAGGGTTGCAGACAATCGGAGGGGTTCTTGCAAAAGTTTTTTCCAGAAAAGGCTATCATGTTTTTACACATCAGGATTATATGTCCAGAGTCCGTGGGGGGCATAACTACTATCAGCTCCGTGTTTCGGATCGAAATATAATGGCCTCCAGGGAAAAAGTGGATCTCCTCCTTGCCCTAGATTTGGAGACAATTCTAAGACACAAAACAGCTCTTTTGGAAAAAGGGCTTGTTCTCTATGATTCGGAAAGTCTAAAAAAAAGCTTTGAAGGGCCAGCATTTTTTGACCTACCGCTGGCAAAAATAGCCCTTGAGACTGGAAAGCAAAAAGTTATGTCAAACAGTGTGGCCTTAGGAGCAATCCATGGCTTGTTGGGGCTTGAGCTAGATACCCTTGAAGCTATCCTGAATAGGACTTTTGCTAAAAAAGGAGATGAAGTAATCCAAAAGAATCTGGCCTGTGCAAAAGCAGGCTTTGCCTATGTCAAAAAGCAATGTAAGGGCTGTGAGCATTTTGAATTTTCCCCGCCAGTAGGGCAAGGAACGGGATTTTTACTCCTAAATGGGCTTCAGGCAATCGGGCTTGGAGCTCTTATGTCCGGCTGCAAATTCTATTCAGCTTACCCTATGACTCCTTCTACGGGAATTATGAACTTTTTGGCCTCAAAGGCAGCGCAGTATGGAATAATTGTTGAGCAGGCTGAAGATGAACTTGCCGCAATCAATATGGCGCTTGGAGCTTCCTTTGCAGGAGTCAGGGCAATGACTGGAAGCTCGGGAGGAGGTTTTGCCCTGATGAATGAAGGTTTGTCTCTTGCTGCAATGACTGAAACTCCCTTAGTTATTGCCGAAGTCCAACGTCCTGGGCCTGCAACCGGGCTTCCAACCCGTACAGAGCAAGGAGATCTCCTTTTTGTGCTACATGCAGGACACGGGGAGTTTCCAAGGGTAGTTTTTGCTCCCGGAACCCCAAAACAGGCTTTTTACCTGAGCAACAAAGCCTTTGAACTTGCGGAAAAGTACCAGATTCCGGCTTTTGTTCTAGCCGATCAATATCTTGGAGATTCGGAATGGACCTATAAAGAGCTTGAATCTGACAACCTTCTTTATAATGACTATCGCCTGCGGGAAAAAGATCTGGAAGAAGGCTTTGAATACAAGCGGCATGCTTACTCCCCTACCGGAATCTCTCTTCTTGCAGTCCCCGGAGAAGTGGGAAAGCAGCTTGTTGTAACGGATAGCGACGAACATGATGAGGAGGGTCATCTCATAGAGGATGCGGAAACAAGGGTTCGAATGGTTCAAAAACGCCTTTTGAAAAAGCTTCCAGAAATTCGAAAAGAAATGGAAGCCCCCTGCCATTATGGGGCTGCAGATCCTGAAATCTTGCTTGTAGGTTTTGGGTCTACCTATGGCGTCTTAAAGGAAGTTGTGGATCTACTCTCAAAAAACAAAAAAGCTGCAATGTTGCATTTTAGCGAAGTTTATCCTTTGCCTGAGCCTGAAAAAGGAGATTATCTTAAACTTCTAAAAAGCGGCACTCTTACAATTTCAGTGGAAAACAATGCTACTGGTCAATTTGCAAAACTGCTCCGAGCTGAGCTTGGGTTTGAATTTTCTCAGAGGATCAACCGCTATGACGGAAGGCCTTTTACTGTGGAGAGCCTGCAGGAGAAAGTCCATGCCCTCTTTTGAAACCTACAAGGGAAAGCCCCCTTCCTGGTGTCCGGGTTGCGGGAACTTTCAGATTCTTTCAAGTTTGAAAAAAGCGCTTGTGGAGCTGGATCTTGAACCTCATGAAGTCTTGCTGGTTTCCGGAATCGGGCAGAGTGGAAAGCTTCCGCATTATATGAAAGCTCATACTTTCAATGGCTTACACGGAAGGACCCTTCCTGTAGCTACGGCTGCAAAACTTGCCAACCATAAGTTGCACGTTATTGCAATTGCAGGAGATGGGGATTGCTATGGGGAAGGGGGAAATCATTTAATCCACACAATCCGCAGAAACCCGGATCTTACTCTGCTTGTGCACAATAATCAGATCTACGGCTTGACCAAGGGGCAAGCCTCTCCTACCTCAGCTCAGGGGAGCAAAAGCAAAGGCCAGCCTTTTGGGAATCTCTCAGAACCCTTAAACCCGCTTGCGCTTGCTGTTGCTCTGGACTGTAGTTTTGTTGCCCGGGGGTTTTCAGGAGAGCCGGATTTTTTAAAGGAACTTATAAAAGCCGCTCTTACCCACAAGGGATTTTCTCTTTTGGATATTCTTCAACCCTGTGTGAGTTTTAACAAAATAAATACTTTTAAGTGGTACCGGGCTCGGGTCTATAAACTTGAGGCCGAGTATGCTCCGCAGGAGCGAATAAAAGCCTTTGAACGGACTTTGGAATGGGGAGATAAAATTCCAAATGGGATTTTTTATAAAAAGCAAAGGAAAACCCTTGAGGAATTGATTCCTGTTATTCGGGAAAAAGCCCTTGTGAATCAGAGTTTTTCTTTTAATAGAGTGCGAAGAGAACTGGAAAATTTATATTAAGTATTTGAAGACATTTTCGTTTTTTTACTGTTTCTCTTTTTTAATATTGGTATAACTTGACTTTAACTTTTTAGCAAGTGTACTTCTTAGAATTTCGCTTAATATAAAAATATTATTCTCTCTATTTTTAAAAAACTGAATGATATTTTTATTTTAGTCAGATAAGTGGGCTGAAGCAGAAATCTGTACATCGTGAAGAATTTGTAGGGATCAAAAGTTTTAAACTCTGCCTATATATTTATATACTCCTTATAATACTAAACTCTGTATTAATAGGATTCTAGGAGATTAGCCAATATGGCTTCAAACGAAGCTGATTTAAAAACATACAATGAAAAAAATCCATCAGAGTATCTATATGATGATGCGGATTTGAATACGAATGAAATGAGTTGGTTAGTGGAAAATCTTCCAATAACTGTTTTTAGAGTATCTCGAGAGGCAGCTTGGGGGATGGCTTACATAAATAAAAATATCGAAGCCCTTACTGGATACTCAAGAACCGATTTTCTCAATAAAAAATTATCATGGTATGAACTTGTTTTTCCGGAAGATATTCCGGCAATCGAAGAAATTTCAAAGAAGGCAAAGCAAAAGAAAATCCCCTATGAAATTGAATATCGAATCAAAAAATCAAATGGAAATACCGTATTCATTCAGGAACAATCTCATTTTGTTACTGATGAAAGGGAGAAAATAGCTTACATTGACGGGGTGTTTTTAGACATAACCCAGCAAGTAAAACGTCAGGAAGAGGCTCAAAGAACAATTGTTGGTAGTATCCCTAAGCCTTCTCTTGCCTTTTATACGGATCTATCTGGAAAAATTAAGTATATTAATGATTATTTTATCGAAGTTAGTAGGTTAAGAAATGCGGATGAAGCAATTGGGATTTCTCCTTTAGAGTTAATGGAGACAAATTCTAAAAAATCAATCGCTGACAAGGTAATGGAAAGTGGAAAAGCTGTTTATAATCGAGAAAAACCTCTGAGACTAAAAGCAGTCGAACACCCCTTGCATACGATAATGTCCTCCGTCCCAATAAAAAATAATAAAAATGAGATTATAGGCAGTCTTACAATTATAACTGATCTGACTGAGGCAAAAGAAAAAGAAAAAGAAATCGAGGAGCTTTTAGCCTACACAAATAATTGTCTGAGTGAGTTGGGGGAGGGAATCAAAAGGCTGGCAGATGGAGATCTGCAAGTCCATCTGGAAAAAATCAAAGACGATGATTTTGGAAAAACCTATGAAGAGTTCAACAAGCTTGTAAAAAAGATGAATCTTGTTCTTGAGACTACTCTTAGGGATATGCTTACAACTCTTGAAGAAGCGCAGCAATCCGAAGAAGCTGTCTCTCAGATGAATGCAGGCATGCAGCAGATTTCAACGGCTTCTGAGCAGATCGCAACAGGCTCGGAAAATCTTTCCAGATATGCAGGCGCAGCAGCTTCCGATGTAAAAACGTCCCAAGAGATTTTCAGAAAACTTGAGGAATCTTCCGGAAAATCCGCAAATTATGCTTCGGAGGCAGATAAATCCGGAGAAAAAGCCCAAGAACTTGGAAATATGGCTGTAGCAGAAGTGGAAGAATTCTTAGAAGGAATTTCAAACCTTGAAAATGCATTTAACTCTCTTGAAAGTGCTGTAAGTAATATCGGAGCTGTTACAGGAAAGATTAAATCAATTGCAGATCAAACCAATATGCTTGCGTTAAATGCTGCTATAGAGGCAGCCAGAGCCGGAGAATATGGTCGGGGTTTTGCAGTTGTTGCGGATGAAGTTCGAAAACTTGCCGCGGATTCCAGAAAGAGTACTGAAGATATAAATGAAATTGTAACAGGGGTTCAAAAAGAGGCCAGAAAAGTAAGTGAGGCAATCGATAAAGCTCAGGGCCAAGCTGAAGCCGGAAGTAAAAATATTAATAAAGCCCTCGATAAGAGTGAGGCAATTGTTGGAGTAGTTAATACAATAAGTGCTATGCTGGCCGAACTTGATACCCTTGCCGAAGAAGGACTAGAGAAAATAGAAAATATTGACAAAAGTATTACTGAGGCCGCTTCAACTGCGGAAGAAAATGCTGCAAGCAGTGAAGAAACTTCGGCCGCAATCGATGAGCAGACAGCTGCGATGCAGCAGGTAAACGAATCGATTCGGAATGCTAGTAAACTAGCTCAGAAAACGGTCAACACTCTGCAGGATAATTTCAATATCACGATAAAAAAGGAAGTGCGATAAACATATCAGGCAGAGAAAGAGGCTTACAGGAAAAAGCAACACCCATTCAGCTTTACTTCCTGAAAAACCTCTTTTTAATCCTGGACAGGATATGATAATTCTTCGTACTGTTCCCTTCTTATATAGAAACTAAAAACAATTTAAAAACATTAGGAATCTGAAAAAATGAATGAAAATCAGGATTCAAAAGAAAAAGATATAGTCTGGCTGCTAGATAACCTTCCTGTGACTGTTTTTAGAGTTACAGGGGATTCATCCTGGGCTATAAAATACATAAGTGACAGTGTAATAGATCTTTCTGGATACTCGAAAAAGGATTTTCTGGATCAAAAATTATCCTGGGCTGATCTTGTCTTTTCAGAAGATTCTGCAAAAATTACCAAAGCTATAGATGAAGCTTTGAAAAGTGGAGATTCTTATCAAGTAGAATACAGAATTCGAAGAGCAGACGGAAAAACTGTATTTATTCAGGAGCAAGCTCATTCAGTCCACGATAAGGATGGAAAATTAGCTTATTTTGACGGAGTCTATTTAGATGTTACTCATCACGTAAAACGCCAAGAAGAGGCTCAAAAAGAGATCGTTAGCAGTATTCCTGAACCTTCTCTTGCCTTCTTTATAGATTCATTCGGAAAAATAAAGTTTATTAATGAGTATTTTGTGAAAGCTTGCAGGCTTAAAAGTGCAGAGGCTGCTCTTGGGATTTCTCCTATTGAATTAATGGACACTGAAGCTAAAAAATCCCTTGCAGAAAAGGTCCTTGAAAGCGGAGAGGCTGTTTATAATCTGGAAAGAGATCTTAAACTGAAAAACGTAGACAAGGCACTCTATACCATAGCTTCTTCTGTTCCAATTAAAAATAACGAGGGGGAAATTATTGGGAGTCTCACGATCATAACTGATCTGACGGAGATGAAGGAGAAGGAGAGGGAGATTAAGGGTCTTTTAGACTATACAAACAGCTGCCTAAAAGAGCTTGGAGAAGGAATCCAAAGGATTGCGGATGGAGATTTGGATGTCAGGCTGGAAAAAATTAAAGAGGATGAGTTTGGGGATATTTTTGATGAGTTCAACAAACTCGGTATTAAAATGAAAACTGTTATTGAAGGGACTATAACAGATATGCTTACAACTCTTGAAGAATCCCAGCAATCCGAAGAAGCTGTCTCCCAGATGAATACAGGTATGCAGCAGATTTCAACAGCTTCTGAGCAGATTGCCACAGGCTCCGAAAATCTTTCCAGATATGCAGGCGCAGCAGCTTCCGATGTAAAAACTTCTCAGGAGATTTTCAAAACCCTCAAGGAATCTTCCGGAAAATCGGCAAATTACGCTGTTAAGGCAAATAAATCCGGAGAAGAAGCTCAAGAACTTGGGAATATGGCTGTAGGGGAAGTAAAGGAATTTGTTGAAGGAATTTCAAACCTGGGAGAGGTTGTAAATTCCTTAGAAAGCGCTGTAAATAATATAGGTGCTGTTACGGGGAAGATCAAGTCAATTGCAGATCAGACAAATCTGCTTGCGTTAAATGCTGCTATAGAAGCGGCCCGAGCCGGAGAATACGGCCGTGGTTTTGCAGTTGTTGCGGATGAAGTCCGAAAACTTGCTGCGGATTCCAGAAAGAGCACTGAAGATATAAATGAAATTGTTACCGGGGTTCAAAAAGAAGCCCAGAAGGTAACTGAAGCAATCGACAAGGCCCAGGTACAGGCGGAATCCGGAAGTAAGAATATTAAGGAAGCATTGGATAAGAGTAACGAAATTGCTGTGGTCGTCAATACAATAAGCTCTATGCTAGCCGAATTGGATGCTCTTGCAGAAGAAGGGATGGAGAAAATAGAAAATATTGATAAAAGTATTACCGAAGCCGCTTCGACTGCAGAAGAAAATGCTGCAAGCAGTGAAGAAACCTCAGCTGCAATTGAGGAACAGACAGCTGCAATGCAGCAGGTAAGTGCATCGGTTAGGAATGCCAGCAATCTTGCCCAAAAAACCGTGGATAACATGAAGGAAAATTTCAATATCTAAGGCGAATTGAAGATTTAAATATAATTTAATAAGTTTGATAAAAAGCTAATGAAATAAAAGCAATTTCATTAGTTTTACTTTTTAAATATAAGTTAATTGTAATGCTATATAAAATATAATAGTTTAGGAGGGCTCTTCATATAAAAAACGTTATTTATAACAAGAGTTGCAAGCGGAGCTGATCTTTTTTATATCCCATCTCCTCTCTCCGAATCGAATCTACTGTACTTGAAACCCTCAATCTATTAAAAGAAATATGGTCCGCCTATAAATTTAAATACATAATATAATAATAAATACTATAATTATACAAAAAACTAAGGAGATTGATTAGATATGGCTTTAATTGATTCCGATTCAGAAAAGGTGGAGCAACAAGAAATATCTGAAAGTTCGGCAGCCCGTAAAGCAGAGGCTGAAGAAATAAGCTGGTTGATTGATAACCTTCCTGTTACCGTTTTTAGGGTTTCGAATGAGGCTTCCTGGGTTATGTTCTATATTAGTAAAAATGTAGAAGAGCTTAGTGGCTATTCCAAGAAGGATTTTCTTGATCAGAAATTAACATGGTCTGATGTAATTTATCCAGAGGATGTATCCAAAATTGATAAAGTAATTGAAGCTGCAATGAGGAAAAATACCTCTTATACCGTGGAATACAGGATCAAAAAAGCTGATGATAAAACGGTCTTTATTCAGGAACAGGCCCATATAGTAAGTGATGAGGAAGGAAATCCGGCTTATATTGATGGGGTGTTTTTAGATATTACTCATCATATAAAAAGACAGGAAGAATCTCAAAAAGTAATTGTTAACAGCATCCCAAAACCCTCAATGGCTCTTTTTGTAGGTGCGGATAAGAAAATAAAAGGAATTAATGATTATTTTGCTGAAGTTTGCAATCTAAAAAATAAAGAGAAATTCCGAGGCATTGAGCCTTCCAATATTATTGAAAGTACCACTTTAACAAAAGGCTCCACAAAAGCTATATCCCAATATGTAATCGAGACCGGAGAATCGGTTTATAACATTGAGGGAAGCATAAAATTCAAGGGGGCCGACAAAGAACTTTCCGTTGTTGCTTCTGCTTGCCCAACTCTGGATGAGGAAGGCGAAATTATTGGCAGTCTCACAATTATAACGGATGTGACCGAAGCCAAAGAAAAAGAGAAAAAAATCCAGGAACTTTTAGCCTACACAAACAATTGTTTGAATGAATTAGGGCAGGGAATAAAAAGAATTGCAGCTGGGGATCTGGAAGTCCGTCTGAATAAAATCAAAGATGATGATTTTGGAAATACTTTTGAGGAATTCAACAAACTTGTAGGCAAAATGGATCATGTGATTGGGAATACAATAAAAGATATGCTTACAACTCTTGAAGAAGCGCAGCAATCCGAAGAAGCTGTTTCTCAGATGAATACAGGTATGCAGCAGATTTCAACGGCTTCTGAGCAAATTGCAACAGGTTCGGAAAACCTTTCAAGGTATGCGGGAGCCGCAGCTTCCGACGTAAAAGCCTCTCAGGAAATTTTTAAGAAACTTGGAGAATCTTCAAGCCAATCTGCAGATTATGCTGGCAAGGCAAATAAATCCGGAGAAGAAGCTCAAGAACTTGGAAACATGGCTGTAGAAGAGGTCGAAGAGTTTGTTGAAGGGATTTCAAACCTGGGAGAGGTTGTAACTTCCCTAGAAGATGCTGTAAATAATATAGGCGCTGTTACAGGAAAGATCAAGTCAATTGCGGATCAGACCAATTTGCTTGCATTAAATGCTGCTATAGAAGCGGCCCGAGCTGGAGAGTACGGCCGCGGGTTTGCAGTCGTTGCGGATGAAGTTCGCAAACTTGCTGCGGATTCCAGAAAGAGTACGGATGAGATAAATGAAATTGTCACCGGAGTCCAAAAAGAGACTAAAAAAGTAACAGATGCAATTGACAGAGCTCAAGTGCAGGCGGAATCCGGAAGTAAGAATATTAAGAAGGCTCTGGAGAAAAGCAGTGAGATTGCAAGTGTAGTGAATACAATAAGCGCGATGCTGGCTGAACTTGATTCTCTTGCCGAAGATGGAATGGAGAAAATAGAAAATATTGAAAAGAGCATCACTGAAGCCGCCTCTACTGCAGAAGAAAACGCAGCTAGCAGTGAGGAGACCTCTGCTGCTATCGAAGAGCAAACAGCTGCGATGCAGCAGGTAAGTGTCTCAGTTCAAAATGTCAGCAAACTTGCTCAAAAAACAGTTGACACCCTTGCTGAAAATTTTAACATTTCCACTAAACAGAGTATTTAAAATATAACATAAGTAATTATATAATAATGGGAATTTCAACTCGGGATTATTTTTATCCCGAGATTCTTGAAATTTCTATTTCTTATTTTCAGGTGAGATGAATGAGTTATCATAACCAGATCGTGAATGTGGATAATACGATTCAGGTAATTGTCTTCAATCTTGGAGAAGAGAGATATGGCGTTGAAATATCTCAGGTAAAGGAAATTATATTGCCTACCCAGATCACCCGAATTCCAAATGTTCCTGATTTTGTGGAAGGTATCTTAAACCTCAGAGGAAAAATCGCAGCCATAATAAATCTTAGGAAAAGACTTGGAAAAGAACCAAAGAAAAATGATGAAAACACGAGGATAATTGTAGTAGAGTATGATAATGCCACAATAGGAATGATGGTTGACAATGTTAGCGAAGTCAAGTATCTTTCATCTCAGAATATAGAAGAGATCCCTAGTTTTTTGGCTGTTCGGGATGAATCTAGATTCTTAAAAGGAGTTGGTAAGCTTGAAGATGGGCTTCTTACATTAATGGATCTTAAAGAGTTATTCAGCGAGGAAGAGCTGAAGGAGATAAAGGAATGAATAAGAAAGTCCACCTTCGAGCCCCAGTTGCAGTATATTATGATGGGAAGTGGGTGGATACAGAACTAACTGTAGGCGATGAAGCTCTTCTAATTGGTAAACAAGTAGTCCCTCTTCGGGAAATAGAGGATCTGGAAGAAATTGAAGTGGATAAGATCCGCTGCATTCGAATAAAAAAAGGAGAAAAGTTTACCCTCCAACTTCCTCAAAAAATCCACCAGCAAATTTTCCGATATATTGCATTTAACCTTAAAGCAGATAAATTTGCAGTGTTTTTTTTAGCATCTGCGACGGTAGGGGGGGTTGTTTCATCGGCTGCACATTGGAAAAAAGGTTATTTCAGTGTAACAGACGAAGGTTTCTGGTTTTTGGCTCCAAAGATGCAAAAAAGAATTCCGATTGATAATCTTGGAAGTGTTAAAAAAGATGTTAGAAATGTAGGCAAAAAACAGAGATCTGTACTTGTGCTTTCGCATGTTGAAAAAAGTAATGTGGTTACAAGTCTGCTCCTTTGCCCGGAAAGCACCCTTGATATGCTGAAAAATTACCTTCAAAGGATTTTGGAAAAACACAAACCCAAAATTGACTTATCAGAGGATGAGACCCAAATTCTCACCTTGGTTTATTCAGGTCTAGATTTCGCTTCCATTGAAAACATAATGGGAATTTCAACAGAAAAATTAAATGCTTATTATACCAGGCTTGTTGATTCAGGGCTGGCTAAAGTTGTAAAAATTAGAAAAGAAATTGAATTGACTCCTCGTGGAGTCAATATGGTAGATAAAATTGCTAAGAATTAATTTTAGAGGTGAGAGATGTGGCAAAAGTACTTATCGTTGATGATACGGCCTTTATGAGGAAACTTTTAAAAAACATCCTTTTTGGAGCCGGTTTTGATATAGCCGGAGAAGCTGAAAATGGAAAACAGGCAGTTGAAATGTATCAGGAATTAAAGCCTGATATTGTTACAATGGATGTTGTTATGCCTGAAATGACCGGAATTGAAGCCTTAAAAGGCATAAAAGCCCTTGACAAAGACGCTAAAATTGTTATGTGTACGGCTATCGGGCAGGAAAAAATTGTAAAAACCGCCATAAAATTGGGAGCCAGAGGTTATATTATAAAACCATTCCAGGCTCCTAAAGTTATTGAAGAGATTAAGAAAGTACTCGGACAATAATTAGAGGATAGCATGATTCGTACTCTTATTGTTGATGATTCTGCCTTCATGCGGATGGCAATAAGAAGCATGCTTGCCGGCAGTTCGGATATAAAGATTATAGGAAATGCTCGCAATGGGAAAGAGGCCGTAGAAAAAGCAAAGGCCTTGCATCCTGACATAATTATAATGGATGTTAATATGCCGATTATGGATGGGTTGACGGCTGTCAAAACCATCATGAATACGGATCCTCTGCCCATTATCATGTTTAGCACTCTGACTACGGAAGGCTCAAAAGAGGCTTTAGAAGCTTTACATCTTGGAGCGATAGATTTTGTAACAAAATCAGATAAGCACCATGAAGTAAAGAATGTGGAGCGGGAACTGGTAGATAAAATCAGAAATATCCATAAATCAAATCCCAACATAGTAAGATTACTAAACATGAGGAGGTTTAAGGGGGAAATTGTCAGGGGAAACTGGAAGGGCTCAGAAGATGTTGGAATCTTAATTGGCTCTTCTACAGGGGGGCCTTCCTCCCTTGAACAAGTAATTCCAAGGCTGCCTGGAGATCTGCCGGCGCCTGTTTTTGTCGTCCAACATATGCCTGAAGGCAGTTTTTGTAAACAGATGGCAGAAAGACTTAATTTTTTATCTGAAATTGAGGTAAGAGAAGCAAAAAATAATGAGAAAGTAAAGCAGGGAGTTGTGTATATAGCTCCTGGCGGCTATCATATGATTGTTAGAAAAGCCCTTAATGTCAAAAGAATAAAATTGATAAAAGGCCAGCCTGTCCATGCCGTAATGCCGGCAATTGATGTGACTGCAGAAAGCCTGCTAACTGTGTATAAAAAAAATATAGTTGCCACTATTCTTACAGGCATGGGCAACGACGGGGCTCAGGGGTTAAAAATAATAAAAGATGCAGGGGGCTCTACAATAGCCTGTAGCGAAGATACCTGTGTCATCTTCGGAATGCCAAAAGCCGCAATAGAACTCGGAGCTATTGATGTTGTAAAACCTATTTTTGAAATTTCTGAAGAGATTGTACACAGGCTTGAGGTGAAGCTTAATGGAAAATGATATGGCGGCTTATAAAAACGATTTCCTTCAGGAAACATATGAGTGCCTCGATATATTTAATCAGGCTTTCGTTGATCTGGAAAACGGAGATAGTGATGCGATTGATGAAATCTTTAGAATCGCTCATACCATAAAGGGAATGGCCGGGTTTCTGGGGTATACATCGCTTGAAAAGCTCTGTCATAATATGGAAGAAATCCTCAGTGGCATAAAAGATGGGGAGATCGAAATCGACGGCGACCTTGTTGACACAATGCTTGCAACGGTTGACCGAATTTCGGAGATGACAAAACAAATAGAAAGCGAAGATAATGATGCCCTTGAAATAAAAGATTTATTGGAAGCTTTTGAATCTTACAAAAATCCCGAGAAAGCGGGAGAAAAAGCTCTCTGTAATGAAAAGTCCGGGGAAAAGGAAGTTTTGGCAGAAGCAGACTTTCAGCTGAATGCCGAATCCGAAAGGCCTTGTGCTTTAGAAGCCTGTAACCTTGTACTTGATGTAACTCTTTCTGATGACTGTGTAATGAAGGATTTGAGGGCAGCTCTGATTATAGAATCTCTAAAAGACATTTGTCAGGTGGCCAAAACCGATCCTGATGAAGAGGAGATGGAAGATAACTTTGATGGTTGCTTTAAGGTGTTTCTTGCAGGCGACGAGGCTAAAGTCGAAGGGTTAATGGATAGGATTTCCGAGATTGAATGTTTTAATATTGAAAGGCTAGGAAAGGTCCAAAATTCCAAAGAGTGTGAAGCTGAGCTTTTATCTCGTATTTCTAATTCTTCTGAAGCTTCTAATTCTTCTGAAGCATCTGAATGTGATTCCTTATCTAGCTCTTCTAAAGAGCTTGAAGCTTCTAATTCTTCTGAAGCATCTGAGTCTAAAGAAGCATTTGAATGTGATTCCTTATCTAGCTCTTCTAATTCTTCTGAAGCTTCTAATTCTTCTGAAGCATCTGAATCTAAAGAAGCATTTGAATGTGATTTTTTATCTAGCTCTTCTAAAGAGCCTGAAGCTCCTAATTCTTCTGAGGAATATGCAGAGTCTTCAAGCCCAGAAAGCTCAGATGCACCTACTCCAAATAACGCTGCTTCTCCCGTAGCTTCCTCTAATTTATCAACAAACCCTCTGAGTCGATTGTTAAATAAAATCCGAGAAGTTCTGGGGAAAATAAACAATCAGATAAAGGGTCTGAGAAGTACGGAAAGTGGAGAAATGCTTCCTGGAGATGAGAGTAGAGATTTCCTAAGGGATAAAAGAGAATCCGAGGAGCTTCATTTACCAGAAGATAGGGCTGAAAAGCTTCCGGAAAAAGGAGCAGAAATTGGAGCTGAACTTTCCGAAGCATCCCTGGAGCAGGATGCAGAAATCGGAGCTGAATTTCCAGAAAAATCCATGGAACAGGAAGCAGCAATTGGAGCTGAATTTCCAGAAAAATCCATGGAACAGGAAGCAGCAATTGGAGCTGAATTTCCAGAAAAATCCATGGAACAGGAAGCAGCAATTGGAGCTGAATTTCCAGAAAAATCCATTGAGCAGGAAGCAGCAATTGGAGCTGAACTTCCGGAAGCCCCCTTGGAACAGGAAGCTAAAGTTGGAGCTGAACTTCCAGAAGCCCCCATAGAGCAGGAAGTCCAGCTCCAAGAAAGCGTAATAGCTGCTTCAAATAAGCCAAATTCAACAAAGGCAAATTCGGGCAAGGCTTTCTCTGAAATAAAAGCTAAAAGACAAGCTTCTTTAGGCCCTAAATCAAGGCCTAAAAGACAAGAAACCATTCGAGTAAGGACTTCCAATCTTGACAATATTATGAATCTTGTCGGAGAGCTTGTAATAAACAAAGGCCGTTTGCTTCAGCTCTCTCAGCAATATGATTTACCGGAACTAGAAGATGCGACAGGAGCTCTTGATAAGTCAATCTCAAGCCTGCAAGATGAGGTTATGAGAATTAGGATGGTAAAAATAGATCGGGTGTTTAGTAAGTTTCCACGTATGGTAAGGGACCTGAGTAGAAAATTTGATAAAAATATCAATTTTGAAATCGAAGGGCAAGATACGGAACTAGACAAGACGATCATAGATGAAATCAACGACCCTCTAGTTCACCTTGTAAGAAATGCCGTCGATCATGGTATCGAAAGTCCTGAAGCCCGGAAAATGGCTGGAAAAAGTGAGGTTGGACACATAAAACTCTCTGCAAAAAGAGAGAAGAATAACGTCATAGTCGAGATCGAAGATGACGGAAAAGGCATGGATTTGGAATTATTAAAAAAGAAGGCTCTTGAAAAGGGACTGTATTCAGAATTTGAATTGAATAATTTCAGCGATGACGAAGTCCGGATGCTTATTTTTACCCCAGGGTTTTCCACAAAGGATAGCGCAACTGAAATTTCTGGAAGGGGGGTAGGCATGGATGCCGTTAAAACGGCCGTTGAAAAACTTGGAGGAAAAGTCAAAGTTTATTCAAAATTGGGAGAATATACAAGAATTAGAATTGATTTGCCCCCTACAGTTGCCATAATAAAATCCCTTCTAGTAAAAGTAGGAGCCGAAACATATGCAATTCCAATTGCTAACGTTGTAAAAGCTTTGAGCTTTGATATCAAGGATTACAAACGTGTGAATGATAAGCCCCTGCTCTACATTGGAAATAAAATAATTCCAGTATTAGAATTAAAAGATATTTTTAATATAAAATCTGAAAAATTAGAGAAAGAATTAGCAATTATTGTTGAGAAAGAAAATGAAGAAATTGGTCTGATAGTTGATTCGATCATAGATCAACAGGAAATTGTAATAAAACCCCTAGGAAAACTCTTCGCCAATTTAAAAGGTTTTATTGGAGTGACTATACTAGGGGATGGGCGAGTAATTCCGATCTTAGATGTATCTGTGCTTATTAAAGGTGATATTAATGATTGATGTAGCAAACCTTGGTGAAATGGAATTAGATGTGTTAAAAGAACTTGGAAACATCGGCTCAGGGCATGCCGCAACTGCCCTTTCAAAAATGATAAATAAAGATGTCTACATCTCAGTTCCAGAAGTAAAAGTAGGGGAAATAAAAAACATCTTCAATGAATTTATTCCTGATATTGTTGCGGGAGTAATTATAGCCCTTCAGGACCTTGAAGAAAATCGCTCCGGATATCTTTATATTATGTTTCCCGAAGAGTCTTCAAGAAAAATTGCAAGCGATTTATTTGGGATGGAGGATTTGGATGAAGAAATGTATGAGTCTACGATAATGGAAGTAGGAAATATCTTATCTTCTTCTTTTTGTGATGCTTCAGCCGATTTTATGGACATTATCTTACTCCCATCCCCTCCTAGTTTTGCCCTTGATGTCCCAACTGCAGTTGTAGACTCCGTAGTCTCGCAGATGGCTAAAAATAGCAACCATATAATCCTATTTGAAACTGCCCTCAGCTCCGCTTCAGATATAGAAATATATTTTGCACTGCTTCCGGAAACTGGCCTTTTTGAAGAGATTATGAAAATGACCGAACTATTATGAGTGGCAAATGAGTAGCAATATTTTGTTTACTTCAAATGAAAGGGGAAAAGCAATTTTTTTAAGCGAGAGAGATCTGCTTATAAAATCTTATTGTTCCCTTTCAAAGACTTGTTCCCGCAGGGAAGCTTGCCATTGTGACTTTACGGAAGCTGCAAAAAATTATGCAATAAGTAATGGGAGTTCAAGCGCAGGTTCAGTAATAATTGCTCTAAAAGGAGAACTGGCAGCTGGGATAGGAGAATATAAAATTGGAAAAAACCAGCTTCTAAAAGCGATGGGGCTTGGGTCTTGCGTTGGCGTTATTTTATTTGATCATTCAACAGGAATTTGCGGTATAGCTCACGTTTTGCTGCCTGGGATCTCAGCAAAAGGGGAAACAAAGTATGCTGAAACTGCAATTGAAAAAATGTATGAGGCAATGTTAAAACAAGGGGCTAGAAAAAGAAAAATTTCCGCAAAATTTGCGGGAGGAGCCCAGGTGTTTAAGCATATGAATCTGGATATCCTTAAAATCGGAGATCGAAATGCAGCTTCCGTAGAAGAAACCCTTACAAAATGGAAAATTCCAATTCTTGCAAAAGATGTGGGAGGGGATTCTGGCAGGAATGTTATCTTTAATCCTGTGGACGGAAGTATGATTGTCAAATATACTAAAGGGGAAACATTGTGGCTATAAATGTTGATGACAGCTTTCCCTTTCTCGTAAGGAAAATCTCAAAAGCTTCGGGCATTGTCCTGAACGGATATAGGGACAGTTATCTTAGAAGAAGAATTGATCTGAGAATAAAAACTCTGGGTCTAGAAAACTATACAATGTATTTGAGGTTTTTGGAAAATAATCCAGAAGAAGTCGAAGAGGCCATAAACGCAATTACGGTAAACGTTACGGAGTTTATGCGGGATAAAACTCCGTTTTTGTTTTTCCGGGAGCAAATCCTTCCGGAAATAATGGACAAGAAAAAGAAAGCTCAAAGCAATATGGTCCGATTTTGGAGTGCGGCTTGTTCTAACGGAGAAGAACCTTATTCAATTGGAATCTGCTCAAAAGAGGTTTTGCCAGAGGATTGGAGTATATCCATTTATGCAACGGATATCGATATTAACTGCTTAAATAAAGCCTCAAAAGGAGTATATAGCCAAGAACAACTGAATAATTTGGATTTGGCTCATATCCAAAAGTATTTTGAGCCAGCTGGAGAAGCTTTTAAAATAAAAAATATTCCCAAGCTTTTGCTCAGATTTAAAAGGCATGATCTAACCAGTGAACCCCCAATCTCTAAATTTTTCGATACTGTATTTTGCCGAAACGTTATGATTTACTTTAATGAGAAACAAAAAGTAAAAATGTTAAAAGATTTTTATAATTCCCTTTCAGAGGGAGGCTATCTGATAATTGGAAAGTCTGAAACTTTGCCTCCTGAAATAAGAGAATTGTTTATTCCGGTTAGTATAAAGGAGAAAGTGTTCAAAAAGGCATAATTAACAGATAATAAAATATTAATCACTATTTAACTATCTTTTTTACTTTTTTTATCACATTCTTCCTGAATATATTTTTTTATCATACCTCTTAAAAATTCCTGAATCCTTGATTCTGGAAGGGCTTTTATATATAATTATATTTTTCAGAAAGCTTTTTTTCAATTTCCTTTCGGGTTAGATCTTAAAAGTAAGAATCTGAGCTTCTATATAAAATACATATTATGTAAATTTGGGGCAGGCTCGATATTCTTGCTTTTGTACGGCAAAATTCTCTTAAATAACTCTGAAAAACTTCATTTCCTTTAAAAAAAAGTTAAAATATAAAAACCAACTCTATCTAAAAACCAACTCTGATTTCTCCGAACTTTATTCTTCGGGAGCTGAAACCAAGAACGGGATAAACTGAATTAAAAAAGTAATTAATTCATTGAGTTAATTGTATAAATATATTTAGATATAACAGCCGAAAGATTTATTATATAAAAGTTAGAATACTGTTTGCATTTATAATAATAGGATTATAACATTTGAGGAATAAAAATACAAGAAAGCTGCATAGAAAAACGGGAATCTATACAGTAAAGGCTTTCATATAATTTCTTTTTCTTCAAGTGTGTAAATCCTAAAAACAACACCCAAAAATAATGGTGGTTTATTATGTGGAATAGGTTTATAAAAAATGATAAAGGATTTACTGGGCTGGAAGCAGCAATTGTCCTGGTGGCTTTTGTGGTCGTAGCTGCGGTTTTCAGTTACGTTATGCTTGGTGCCGGGTTCTATACAACCCAAAAAAGTCAGGAAGTTGTCCACACAGGGGTAATGCAGGCAAGCAGCAGTCTTGAGCCTTCCGGAGACGTTATCGCCGCCGGAAATGCTGATAAGAAGATTGGAAATCTTACTCTCTATGTAACAAACACTGCTGGAGGCTCCTCTGTAGACCTCAACAAAACAATCATCACCTACATCGATAAAAATGATTTTTATACGATGGACTATGAGCAAGTAGAGGCTAAGCGATCCTGGAACTACACTGAATCAATTTCCGATGGTGGACCTAAAAATCTGATTGATACGGGTGAAAAGTATAAAATAGAAATAGACCTTGATAAGTTGGCAAATACTCTTAACGAAATAAGTGATTGTCCGGATACTAACGAAGATATTAGGCTTGAAATAAAACCGCCTGAAGGTGCAGTTCTTATTATCGGAAGAACGATGCCAGCTTCAATATCTAATGGTCAGTTTTATGCGGTATACTGAGGTGATTCATAATGTGGAATAAATTCCAAAATAATAATAAAGGGTTTACCGGATTGGAAGCTGCAATTGTTCTGGTGGCTTTTGTGGTCGTAGCCGCGGTTTTCAGTTACGTTATGCTTGGTGCTGGGTTCTATACAACTCAAAAAAGTCAGGAAGTCGTTCATACTGGTGTAATGCAGGCAAGTAGCAGTGTTGAATTGGCTGGAAATGTTGTTGCTAATGCCACTGAGGATAATACGATTAGCAATGTAACCGTATTTCTGCAGCTGACCTCGGGGGGTTCCTCTGTTGATATCAACAAGACTCTTATAGTCTTCACTGCCCCTGGCCAGAAGCCGGTCGATTTCGTGAATTCTTCTTATGATAAAACTGATTTTCCACATCAATTCAAGGTAAAGAAGACACACAACGAAGACGAGAAGAACAGTCTCATTGACAGGTTTGAGAAATACGAAATTTCAATTCCTATTAGTGAATTCAATATAGGATCTAATGAAAAGTTCCAAGTTGAAATCAAACCTCCTGAGGGTGCCTCCTACACAGTACACAGACAGGCTCCTCCCTCAGTTTCCGGAATTATGATACTTGTATAAGTATCATAATTTTTTATTTTTTTTGGTGATACTATGGATGATGCGGGAGCTTTTGACCAGGCTATGATCGATGAGATCGTAGCTACTGCTGAAAGCGATACTATTGAGT
>JAQUFK010000160.1 GCA_028684695.1 Methanosarcinaceae archaeon
CTTTTGCAGACATGTACTTTTTCATGGATGAAAGCGCAAAAGCTGTTGAAGCTTCCGGGCTCAGAGCCGCTTTGTCCTATGGGATGATTGAGCTTGGAGATGAAGAAAAAGGCAAAAGCGAACTTCTGGAAGGCAGGCGCTTTGTCCGAAACTGGCAAGGTGCTGCAGGAGGCAAAATTTCCACAATGTACGGCCCTCATGCTCCGAATACCTGTTCCAAAGAGTTTTTGAGAAAGGTTAGGGAAGCTGCAACTGAAGATGGAGCCGGCATTAATATTCATATCCTTGAGACCGAAGCTGAACTTAAGGCCATGAAAGCCCAGTACGGGATGTGTTCTGTAAACTTGCTTGAAGAAATCGGTTTTTTGGGACCCGACGTGCTTGCAGCCCATTGCGTCTGGCTCTCAGACGGGGATCTTGAGATTCTGAACCGGCGGGGGGTAAAAGTTTCTCACAACCCAGTAAGCAATATGAAACTTGCCTCAGGGATTGCTCCTGTTCCGAAAATGCTTGCAAAAGGCATAAACGTGGGACTTGGAACTGATGGTTGTGCCTCGAATAATAATCTTGATCTTTTTGAGGAAATGAAAACCACGGCTCTGCTTCACAAGGTCAACAGCTTTGATCCTACGGTTCTGCCTGCAAGACAGGTTCTTGAGATGGCAACCCTTAAAGGGGCTCAGGCAATCGAGCCTGATGCTGGGATGCTCAAAGTCGGGAAAAAAGCGGATCTTATCCTTGTGGACATGAAAAAACCTCATCTTTCTCCCTGCTTTGATAACATACCCTCCCATCTTGTGTACGCGGCAAGAGGCTCGGATGTCCGGACCACGATTGTAGATGGAAAAGTTCTCATGGACGACTACAAAGTCCTTGTCCTCGATGAGGAAAAGGTGGTCGAAGAGGCTCAAAAAGCTGCGGAAGAACTTGTGGCAAGAGTTCAGGCCTGAGCAGATGTTTTTTCCTCTGCTTTGTCTCTTACTTTTTCTCTTGGTTTTTCAACCGCTCATTTAATTTAACAGCTTCTTAATTTAATCGCTTATCCGAAATCAATGGGATTAACATGAATGAAAAAGAACTCATAGAATCAGGAAATATGAAGATGGAATGGGCTAGAAACCATATGCCTGTTCTAGAAATTATAAGAAAGCAGTTCATAGAGGAGCAGCCCTTAAAAGGACACACTGTTTCGATGGCTCTTCACGTAGAAGCAAAAACTGCGGTGCTTGTGGAGACTCTTGCAGCTGGCGGGGCAAAAGTTGCAATCTCTGGCTGCAATCCCCTAAGCACACAAGACGATGTGGCTTGGGCTCTTGATACCAGGAAAAACGTTTCTTGTTTTGCAAAATATGGTTGCAACAATCAGGAGTATTATGAAGCAATTGACGCCGTTCTTGATTTTGAACCTGACATTACAATCGATGATGGTGCTGATTTGATTTTCAAGTTGCACAAAGAAAGAACCGATTTGCTTTCGAATATTCTCGGAGGTTGCGAAGAGACTACGACCGGCGTTCACAGACTGCATGCCATGGATAAGGAAGGGGCGCTTAAAATGCCAGTAATTGCCGTAAATGACGCTATGACCAAGTATCTCTTCGATAACCGCTACGGGACCGGGCAATCAGCTTGGGATGGGATTAACAGAACCACAAATTTGCTTGTCGCAGGCAAAAATGTCGTTGTTGCAGGCTATGGCTGGTGTGGGCGAGGAGTTGCCCTGCGGGCTGCAGGGCTTGGGGCAAACGTACTTGTAACTGAGGTGGATCCGGTAAGAGCGCTTGAAGCCCGAATGGATGGCTACCGTGTCATGCCGATGAGAGAGGCTGCAAAACTTGGAGATATCTTTGTTACGGCTACTGGAAACCGGGACATTTTGGGAGAAGACGATTTCAAAGTCATGCGAGACGGGGCAATTTTAGCCAATTCCGGGCACTTTAATGTGGAAATTGATATGGAAGCGCTTGAAGCTCTTGCAAAGTCTGTAAGGACGGTCCGGCATAATATCAAGGAATATGAGCTTGGAAATCGGCGTATCAATGTCATTGCCGACGGCAGACTCGTAAACCTTGCAGCAGGAGATGGTCACCCTGCAGAAGTCATGGACATGAGTTTTGCAAATCAGGCGCTCTGTGTCCGCTATATTGCTGAAAACAAGCTCAATAACGGCGTCCATAAAGTTCCCCTTGAGCTTGACACTTCCGTGGCAAAACTCAAGCTGGAGTCCATGGGCATCAGTATTGATGAACTAACCAACGAGCAAGAACGCTATATGACTGGCTGGGAGTTTGGGACATAAACTCCACAGGGACATAAACTCCACAAAAAGAGAATAGCCTTTTCTTTCAAGAGTTTTTCTTGGAATAAGGCGAGAAAAGGCTTCACCTCTTTATTCTCTTTTTATCTTCATTTTTTGTTTGCAAATCTTAGGGAAATAGATGAGAGAAAGGAAAGAATAAAAGAATAAAAGAATAGAAAGAATTTAGAAAATAGAAGGAAATGTTTAGAAAAAGGGTTAGAAGGGAAGGGGGTATAAACCAAAACCTCGATTTGGAGCGGGAGAGAAAGGAATTTAGGGATATTTTTAAGGGTTTTGAGGGAAGCGGGCTTATGAGACTGGGCAAGTCCCACACTTAGAATCACAACTTTATCTAAAGAATTTTAGCGCTTTTTCTCTTCTACATTCAAAAAACTGAAAATTCTCGTACTTATAATTTTCTATGAATATGTTTTTAAATCCTGTACTCTGATCCAACATTTTAAATTATTATCTCTTATTTATGTTCCTCTCTAGGGGCTTTTCCTCCTTCACCGAAAGTTATATATATTATAGCTGCAATTAGAGCGTTGCACCGGTGTGAGAGGTGCGCCACCCCTTGATAGGGACTCAGGTAAAGTTTGCCTGGGACTCAGAGGGAACTGGGTCTTATCCGGACAGATCAAATGTGTGGGCCCGTAGCTCAGTCAGGCAGAGCGACTGGCTTTTAACCAGTCGGCCTAGGGTTCAAATCCCTACGGGCCCGCCATACCATCCATGTGGGCAATCTTTTAGCATACTCATTTTTTGTATGCATTGATCTTTTGGTATACTTGGGCAATATATTTTTATCACATCTTTATTTTTGGAGGAAAGGATTTGACAAAGTTCAGCTTGCTCGATCATGAGTCAGTCCCCATACATGAAGTTATGTCTGAGGCTGAGTTAAAATCTGTTTTAAACGAATATTCTATAGAAAAGGAGCAACTTCCCAAGATCCGAGTGAACGATCCCGTCATAAAAGAGATCGGCGCAACGATTGGGGATGTTGTAAAAATCAAGCGTAAAAGCCATACTGCAGGGGAGGCAGACTATTACAGGCTCGTCATAGAGTAATGAGGGGCCTCTTTTTAAACCGTGCTGGATGCTCGGTTTTCAGGGAATCATTTCTTAAATGGCCGATTTCCCATAGAGATTTTCCACATGCAGTTTCTCCAAAGGTATTTTTTTATAATTTGGGGCTTCTTCCAAGGAAGTTTCCAATGTATCATTCGGATTCTGTCGTGCCGTATCGGTGTGCGGTATTGACCTATTGTATAGGCATACTGTATGGAATATTACTAATTATTTAAATTCTTATTATCGATTTTCACTTAAGCAAAGAGGGTGCTAGTATCGCGTTAGATAATAGTGTATTGTCGCGGGCTTATTTTACACAGGATAAGATCGTGCAGCATCACATTGATTCCTTTAATAAATTTATTGATAGTGGGCTGCAGAAGATCATTGATGAGCAGAAAATTATTGAAACAGATATCGAGGAGACATACATAAAGCTCGGGAAAATCCGGGTTGAGCACCCGGAGGTCAAGGAAGCGGATGGGGCTATTGAAAGACTTTTCCCTAACGAAGCCCGGCTCCGAAATCTTTCCTATTCTGGGCCGCTTTTCCTAGAGATGAGTGTTGTCAAAAACGGGGTTGAGTCCGAGGTTCAGGAAGCAAAGATAGGACAGCTTCCAATCATGATCAAGTCCAAGATGTGCAATCTTTTGGGGCTGAGTGATTCTGAAAAAGTTCATTATGGAGAAGATCCTCTTGATCCTGGGGGATATTTCATTATCGGGGGAACTGAAAGAGTTGTCATGACTCTTGAAGACCTAGCTCCAAACAAGATTCTCGTCGAATACGGGGAACGATACGGGGACAAAATCGAAGTTGCAAAGGTCTTTTCTCAGAAAAGAGGCTACCGAGCTCTTGTAATCGTTGAAAGGGGGCGAAAATCCCTTTTAGAAGTCTCATTTCCCTCAATTTCCGGAAGGGTCTTTTTTATAACCCTTATGCGGGCGCTTGGGGTTGTAACGGATGAAGATATCGTAAACGCTGTTTCAAGCGACCCTGAAATCATCAAGTTCATGCTTGAGAATCTTGAAGAAGCTGAAGTGGATTCTCAGGAAGCAGCTATTGAGAAAATT
>JAQUFK010000023.1 GCA_028684695.1 Methanosarcinaceae archaeon
CCAGAGAGTTAGTAGTGATGTGCATAAAAGTTCAGAAATTCAATTACGGATTACACTATTTACAGTTTTCCAATAAAAATATCTGAAAAATAGTCAGAGATGTGCGGAAAGTCGGATCCAACATTTCTTTTGAAGCTTTGGATTCTGATATGAAAAGGCTTGAAGCAAATGGAAAAACCGCAATGCTTGTTGCTTTAGGCTCTGAGATTTTGGGTCTTGTTGCTGTTGCCGATACGCTTCGGGAGAGCTCAAAAAAAGCTGTAAAGACCCTTGAGAATATGGGAATTGAGCCTGTTATGCTCACAGGAGATAATGCTCTTACCGCAAAAGCTATTGCAGCTGAAGTGGGGATTTCAAGAGTGTTTTCCGAAGTCCTTCCCGAAGCAAAGGCCGGAATGATCAAAAAGCTTCAGGAGGAAGGAAAACTTGTTGGAATGGTTGGAGATGGAATTAATGATGCTCCGGCTCTGATCCAATCGGATGTGGGAATTGCTATGGGAGCTGGAACTGATATTGCCATGGAATCTGCAAATATCGTTCTTATTAAAAATAACCCGACAGACGTGGTTGCAGCCCTTCGGCTGAGCAGGCTTACCCTTCGCAAGATTAAACAGAATTTACTCTGGGCCTTTGGCTATAATTCTCTGGGAATTCCAATTGCTGCAGGCCTCCTTTATCCTGTTTTCGAAAAAGTCTTGATCTCCCCGGAGCTTGCTGCAGCTTTTATGGCTTTGAGTTCAGTTTCAGTTACAGGCAATTCCCTGCTCCTGAAAAGAAGCAAAATTAAATAAGTTCTAAAATGATAATTTTATATAATAATTTCCGAAAGTTTGAATGAAAATTATACTCTCTTTTTTGTATAAAGAACCTTATCCAGTATAGGCTGAGTTTATCCACCTGACACAATTTGAATGGCCTTGAAATCCTGGAGTATATTTGTTATAGGGATCCAGTTGAACCCACTTTGGATTATTTTTACTCTTCTGATATGCCAATATATCTAGGAGGTAGTTCACCTCCAAATTGCATTATAAATTGATCTAGATGTTCTTCTCGTTGTTGTACAATGTTTTTATCACAAAGGTTTTTCCCTGTCACAAACATTGTAAAATTGGATGCTTTGTATTCATGAACTTTTACTTGGTCCTGATTTGATCCCGTTTTTTCTCTAGGGATAGCCATGGTCGTGCCGATAGTGATACTTATAGCTATCAGTAGAAATTCCCCATTTTACGATTTTTAATTTTTTGTTCATTTTTAATGAAGTGAACTACCCCTGAGCTGAAGACTCAGGGGTTTTACGCTGAGTTCTATAAATTCGAAATTAATGTAAAATGGTGGGCTTCCTATCTATACAGTAGTTTTGAGTAACCCAAATTCAGAATACGGAATTTAGAAAAATACCAAATATTATATCTTTTGCAACTAATTACACTTGAAGTCGGAATTATCCAATTTCAATTCCAAAGCGCTATGTTTTAATTTCATTATGAGAAATTAAGTATAAACAGTTGTGTTCAGGACTAATAATGAAGGTTTTAATGAAGGATTTTGTGAGACTACATGGTTTTGGAAGGGGACGCCTCTTTGGCCTAGCCTCTTTTTAATTCGTAAAAGGCTTAAATTTTGTAAGAGGCTTAAGAATTATGGTGCGAATAGGCCCTAAAGATAAGAGAACAAGGCTCGTGCTCCTTGCAAGTTTTGCAACCTCAATCGTGCTTATAAACCTCTTTTTGTTTGGGGCACTTCTAGCAAACATGGTTCGGGGTACGCAAGCCTATACCCAGGTTGATATAGCAGCAGGTGTCGTTTTTGTTTTTGTGATCAGTATGATCATTTCCCTGTCTCTCTGGCCTAAAATTCTGGACAGGCTTGAGGCGAGAGACAAGAATAAAAACAGCTTGGAAAGCCAAAATAAAGCCGAGAAAAAACCAGATTCTTAAAGTATTAGCAGTTTTTCAAAGCTTTAGTATTTTCGTTAAAGGCAAACGTAGTTAAATAATATTGTTATAATGGCGTTTTTATATAGATATTGTTATAAAGGCATAGTTCTTAAAATATAATTATGAAAAAATCCTTCCGGAAGCTAGGGCTCATAGGCGCAGGCCTCTGGGCGATGACTGAAGAGAAAATTAATGAGACTGTTAAGGAACTCATTGAGAAAGGAGAGCTTAATAGAGAAGAAGGCAAAAAGCTTGTTCTGGAAATGCTTGATGAGAGTAAAAAGCAAAAGCGTGACCTTGAAAAAAGAATTTCTGAAAAGCTTCAGGACGCTCTTTCAAAAGCCGATGTTATAAACCGAAAGGAGGGGCAAGAACTCGAAGCCAGAATAAGCACTCTTGAAGAAGAAGTCCAAAGAATGAAAAATAAAGAAAAGATGTTTTTCAAGTAAAACCCAGCTTTTTTCCTTCATCCTTCCTTTATTACTGCTTTTTTTTCTCTTTTCCAGCTGCTTTTTCCTTCTCTTCTTTCTCTTTTCTTCTTTTTCTTTTCTTCTTTCTACACTCTTTTCACATATTCTATATCTTAATTAGTGTATCTTAGAGCTCTTCAATTACAAGCTCTTCATCAGGATTTATATCTTCAAGCAGGGCTTCAAGTTCTGCCATATCCGATTCAAGCTGCAAGAGTTCTGGAGTTTCAAGGGCAGCATATTCAGAATCAACAGGAGTTTTTTCCAAATCCTCACTTATTTGTTCTTCTTCCTGCTCTTCTTCTGGAGAAAGGCTCTTTTCCTCGATTTTAGAAGCTTCATTCTCCATGCAACCGGAACAAATTAGGCAGCCTATCAAAACTGAGAATACTAGCAGTTTACTGAATTTAATCATTTGATCCCTCCTCAGGGTTTGCTGGATGAATTTGTACTGTACTCTGGGATGTCGGATTCGGATTCATCAGGGCTCTTAAGATCCTTTTGGCTCACTTCTGTTTCGTTTCCGGCTTTTCCAGCCTCCGTTTCTTCAGCAGGGGGTTTGGCTTCTCCTTCTGAATTGTTTAATTCTTCGTCAGTTCTGGCTTCTTCTGTGTCTTCTGGTTTATCGGATACGCTAGCTTCTTCGCTTTCTTTAAGTTCGATGAATAACTCTTTTAGAAGCTGGTTTGCCTCATTTACGGCTGCAAGAGCGTCTCTTAAAAGTTCACTGGCCTCCCTAAGTTCCTCTTCCGTAGGCTCAGTTTTCTGATAGAGAGTTTCCGCTTTTTCTCGCTTTTCTTTTGCCTCTTTTATAAGGGCCTTATATTCAGAAATTTTTGCATCCAGCTCTGCAGCCTTTTCCTGGTCATTAAGAGCTTTGATTTCGGATCCAAGACGTTCAGAAAGCGCCTCAGACCTTTCCAGCACATCTGAGAGTTTTTCACTTACCGTTTGTCCAGCCCCGTACATTGTGGTTTTTCTTGCATTGTTCCAGACCCCCCGCACGGACTTGACTGCAAAAAGATAATCTTCTTGGTTTTCGGCCTTTTCCAGCTTTTCCTGTTCGGCTTCAAGCAGAGCTATTTTCTCCTCAATTGCATTGATTCTTTGCGTTACCCCTACTCCATTTGAATTTTCTAGTTTACTCTTTACGCTTTCAAGGTGGAAAATCATATAAGTTAGGCTTGAGCCTAGATATTTTCCGGTCGCATTTAAAGCTTCGGAATCGTTTGCCTTAATCTCCCCTTTTCGAATCTGTTTTCTAAGTTCAAGGAAGTTCTGCTTTGAGTCCATATATTCTCTTTTTTGGGTTTTGAGCTTTTCTTTACTCTCCTCCCTCTTCTCCTGTCGCAGTCTTATTTTCTCCTTAAGCTCTTCCATTTTTTGCTCTTTTTCGCGTACTCTATCTCTATTTTGAAGCTCTTCGGAATTGAGTTCTTCCTTTGTGGAATCTTTTTCATCTGAAGTTTCTATCTCAGCTGTTTCTGAGTCTTCAAGGCTCTTTCCATTCTTGTTTTTAGCTTCGCTTTCTCCCTTTAAGCCTAGCCCTTTATTTTCAGGTCCTTGCTTAGCCGGGCCTTTGGAGCTTGAATCTTTGTTTTCTGAATTTGTAAGTTTCGATTCACTATTTCCATGTTGTCCATGCCCGTTATCCTCGGCTTTTCCCTGCTCTTCGGAATTTGGGGCTGCAAAAGCTCCTGCAGAAAAAAGTCCGGCTATGAGCAGGATTATCCCCAGAGCTGCCAGACTTTTAATAAGCGTTTCGTATTTTCTCATTAACTGAGATCCTCCCTGTCAGTTTCAATTTTTTTAAGTATTTTTTAGTTTTTATCTTTTTTTATTCAAGCTCGATTCGTTTGATTAATTCTTTTGGAAAGCTTTTTCAAGACCTAATTGGAGGTCTGAAAAATATAAGCATGCTTTTAGGAGGAAGCTAAAGCTTCTTTGAAATATTTATTTTAAAACTTTATCAGGTCCTTATTCCCAATTTTAAGCTTTATGAGCCCTTTAAATCTCTGAACTTTTGGAAGGGACGGATAATTTTTTATGGATCCAGCCCTTTTTATACAGAGCGTGATATTTAAAAAGAAATCTAAATATATATTTCTAGTAGGGCTAATTTTCCTACTTCTTCTCTTAGGGGTAGGAGCTGCTTCGGCTGCCAGGGTTCACGGAACTGTATACGAATGGGACAGTTTCAAGCCGCTTGAAAACGTATTAGTCGAGGTGAACTCAACTCCTGGGCAATATTATGTTGCAACAGACGCTAGCTATGCTTTTAACCTTTCTTCTGGGAGTTATCTGATCACAGCTCGCTATTTTGAAGGGGATTCTCTAAAATATATGAGCAGGGAATCTGTTATAATCTCTGATGAAGGAGATTATGTGCTTGATCTTCTTCTTTTCCCCGATTATGAAGAAGATCTCTTGGAGGAAAGCCGCCTTGAGGAATTTGGTCAGGTTTTTGAAAGCGATGCAATTTCGGCCAAAAAGCTTGATCCTCCTGAAACTAAAACTTATTCTCTGCTTCCTTTTCTTCTCTTTTTCCTCGGGCTTTTGTTTGCAGGAGGCTATTTTCTGAAAAGGAAATTAGGGGGCGAAAAAGGCAATGAAAATGAAAAATCTTCTTTAAAGGAAACTGTAATACCAGTTGAAGAGGTGGAAGAGCTAGGAGAGGCGGAAGAAGCAGAAGAAGGGGGAGAGGTCGAAGGAAAAAAGGCTGAAAATCTCAAAAAAGCCCATAGCGTTAAACACAAAGAAGTTGAAAATGTTATCCCTGAAAGGATTAAAATTTCTCTGAAAGGCCTCCCCGAAGCTTCTGCCCCAAGAGATTCTGAACCCTGGCTGCCTGAGGATCTGCAGGAATTGGTAAAGCTTATAAGGGCAAATGGAAATCGCATAACTCAGAAAGAGCTTCGTAAAAAATCCCCTTACTCCGAGTCAAAGGTGAGTCTTATGCTTTCGGATCTTGAGGAAAGGGGACTGATTGAAAAATTCAAAAAAGGGAGAGGCAATATTATTCGGATTCCGGATGAGCAGCTCCGAGCTTCCTCTGATAAATCTGAAAATCAGGCTAAAATCGGGGATCTAAAAACCCAGAAAGGGGAAAATAAATAATTATTTGTGGTTTTTATTCTTTTTTATTTTCCTTAATTTCTTTTTTGATATTCCTTCGATTTCTCTTCCGCTATTTACTCTGATATTTTCCTTTTCTTTTGGGTTTTTTCTTTTTCCTCTAATTCTCTTTAAGGCGGCTTTCCAAAAGCTCTTAATAGCAAATTATATAAGTTAAATCTACAACTACACAGAATAGAAAGGGAAATAAATATTCAAATTTTCAAGAAATGTATTATATGAGAGCTTAAATTTTTAAATAATATCGGAAGGCTTTTTCAGCCCTCTTCTTAACTGGTCTTTCTTTGTTTTTATAATTTGATTATAAGCTTTGATTTCTAATTTAAATTTCCTTGAGGAAGACAATATGCGAATTTCCATGGATATAGAATTAAAAGATGTTCCCGGCCAGATGCTTTTGGCTTTACAGCCCTTATCGGAGTGCAGGGCGAACCTGATTACAGTGGTGCATCACCACCAGAAACGGACCCCCCGAAACACCATGCCTGTACAACTTGTACTGGAAACAAGACCTGAAAACCTTGAACTATTAAAAGCAAGGCTGGAAGCAAACGGAATTCGAGTTGTAAGGGTAGGAGAGCAGCGTTTTAGGGAAAGTGTAAGTGTAGTCCTTATAGGCCATGTAATCCACACCGGAATTCAAGACACCATTGACCGGATCGATAAAACCGGCTTTGCAGAAGTTGTGGATCTTTCCCTTTCAATGCCTGGTATTGAAAAACCTTCTTCTGCGCTCATAAAAATTGATGCTGTGGGAAAAGAAGAGTTGCAAAAAGCTCTTGCCATCCTCAGGGAAGTTTCAGCTAAAAAGGATTTGCTCATGGTCCTTCCGATAGGAATCCAGGCCTGAAAAAAAGAAAAATCTGGAAGATAGAAAAAGGAAATTGCAAAGGAGATTCCTGGAATGAAAACAATACGCACGTCCATAATAGGCTTTGGAGCAATCGGGCAAGGGGTAGCCGAAGTGCTTCTTTTGAAAAAAGAATACCTAAGGAGCCTTGGCCTTGAGGTCCGGGTGGTTGCGGTTGCAGACTCAAAAGGCGCAACCTTCAATCCTAATGGGGTGGATCTGGCCAAATGTCTGGTCAGAAAAAGGGAAACTGGAACTGTTGCGCTGGAAAAGCTAAGCGGGCTTGAACTCATAAAAAGGCTGGATCACGAGCTCGTAATCGAGACTACTCCCACTAACATTGAGACCGGAGGCGTAGGTCTTCAGAATATGAGGGCAGCTTTTGAAACCGGAAAAGACGTGGTTACCTCAAACAAAGGCCCCCTTACTCTTAAGTACGGGGAACTTCAGGAGGCTGCAAAGGCTGCAGGCTCGAAGTTCCGCTTTGAAGCAAGTGTTGGAGGGGCTATGCCTATCATAAATCTGGTCAACGAGGTTTTGGCAGGAAACGAGGTAAAAGGCATAAAAGGAATTCTGAATGGGACTTGCAACTATATTCTGAGCCGAATGCTTGAGGAAAAAGCAAGTTATAAAGATATCCTTGCCGAATCCATGGAACTTGGAATTGCTGAGACTGATCCAAGCTATGATGTGGAAGGAATCGATACTGCCTGCAAACTCGTAATCCTTGCAAACGCTCTTTTCGGGTTGGATGCTACCTATAATGATGTTGAGGTTACGGGTATTACAAAAATCACTCCGGATGCCCTTGAAATGGCCCAGGAAAACGGGTATGTGATCAAACTTATAGGAGAAGTCAGCAGGAAAGGGCTGCAGGTAGCTCCAAGGCTTGTGCCTATTAAGCATCCGTTGGCTGTAGGGGGAACTCTCAACGTAGCCTCAGTTGATACTGAACTTGCAGGAGAAATCACAGTCACCGGCAAAGGGGCAGGGCCAATTGAGACTGCAAGTGCGATCCTTAGTGATCTAATTTCCATTTACAGGGAGTGTTGAGTTTCTAATTTCCGGCCGAGGCTCTAAGCTAGGGGCAAAAAGCGGGCTTTTCTTTCCAAAAAAGTGCAGCCAATAAGAAGTTACATATAAAAACGATCCCTATTAAAAATCCTGAGACTATGACAAGCTTCAAGGAATTTGCGGAAACCTGTAAGGAAATCGAAAAGATCTCGGGTACGATCGAGACTACCCGGAGGGTTGCCGAATTACTCGGAAAGGTGGATGTAGAAGAACTCCCCCTTACAACTCATTTCATCATGAGCGAGGTTTTTCCTGCCTGGAGCGGGAAACAGTTAGGAATCGGAACAAGTCTTTTGTACATGGCGCTTTCCCGAGCTTCGGGCGTCTCGGTAAAGAGCATCGAGGCTCTGGTTAGGACTACCGGAGATATTGGGGAATCTTCTCTGCTCATTTTAAAGGAAAAAAGGAAAAATCAGGCTACGTTTTCCAGCTTTTTTGGAGAGGAGCCGGACCTTTCCATAAGCGAAGTCTATGAGCGGTTCAAAACAGCTTCTGAAGTTTCGGGCAAAGGCTCCCAGAATATCAAGGTCAAAAACCTTCAGTATCTCTTCAACTCTTCAAGTCCAAGAGAAGCAAAATATATTGCAAGGCTTGCTCTTGAGGAATTGCGTGTGGGCGTAGGGGAAGGAGTTGTTCGAGACGCCATTGCAAAAGCTTTTTCCGTAAAGCCTGAAGTTGTGGAACACGCCTATATGGTCACAAACGATCTTGGGATTGTGGCTGCGGCTGCAAAGGAAGGAGGGGCTAAGGCGCTTGAAAGTCTCGGAATCAAGCTTAACCGGCCAATTAAAGTTATGCTCTCGCAGATCAGTCCGGATGTAGACGCTGAGATTCGAAGCATGAAAGTGGCTGCAATCGAATGGAAATTTGATGGGGCCAGGGTGCAAATCCATAAGAATGGGGATTCGGTTACGCTTTTTTCAAGAAGACTCGAAAACGTAACAAGTTCCCTTCCAGATCTTGTCGAAATTGTCCGAAAACACGTAAAAGCCGAGGCTGCAATCCTGGACGGAGAAGCTGTAGCTGTGGATGAAAACGGAAAGCCAAGAGCCTTTCAGGAGATCCTCAAACGTTTCCGGCGCAAGTACGGGGTAGAAGAAAAGGCGGCCAGTATTCCAATCCAGCTTAATCTTTTCGATATCATGTACTTGAACGGAAGAACGCTTATTGACCTTCCCCTTCTGGAGCGGCGAAAGGCTCTTGAGGCTTGCGTTGAAAGTTCAGTTGATAACTCCCACTCGATTGCTGTGGCTGAGCAGGTGCTTACTGGAGATTTGGAGCTTGTAAACAAAGTCTATCAAGCAGCTTTGCAGGCAGGGCATGAAGGAGTTATGGTCAAAAAACCAGAATCCTTCTATTCTCCCGGAAAACGGGGGAAAAATTGGCTTAAGAAAAAACCTCTTATGGAAACCCTGGACCTTGCAGTCGTAGGAGCTGAATGGGGATTTGGGAGACGGGCAACTTTGCTTGGCTCCTACACTGTGGCCTGTTATGAGCCTAAAACTTCTCGCTTTTTGAGAATGGGCAAGGTGGGTACAGGGCTTTCTGATGAACAGTTAAGGGAACTTACGGATATGATCGCTCCCCTTATGGGAGAAGAAGATCTTGGAGGAGTCTTTGCCATAAAGCCTGAACTCCTTTTTGAAATTGCTTTTGAGGAAATTCAGAAAAGCCCGAATTATGACTCAGGCTATGCTTTGCGTTTTCCCCGTTTTATAGGAATCCGGCCCGACAAGGCTCCTGAAGAAGCTGACAGCCTCCAGAGGATTGAAAGAGTTTACTCTCAGCAGCGAAAGAAACTCTAATCTTTAAAAAGGAAAGAAGGTATCCTTCTTAAAAATATTTGAACAAATCGTCCCGTTTTAATTCGTGCAGTCTCTCTCTAAGTAGAGTTTTCAGGGGTTTTAACTCCCCTTTTTTGGCACTGATCGGAGCAATCAGATGTTTCCAATTCTGCCAGGGAGGCTCAAGCCCAAGCTTTTCCGATATTTCGTTAAGGACTAGGGCTTGCTCTTTTTCTTTTACTTTATCCATTTTGTTTACCGCAAGCAGAGGATCGATACCCATTTCTCTCAGAAAATCAAACATTTCGATATCGATCGGGATCTGTCCCCTTGCATCCCAGCGCTCGGCAATTTCAACAAAAGAGGGGCCGTCAAGGACAAGAACCCCTATTTTTATCCGTTCGGCGTTGGTTTCGATATAGCGCACAATTTTATCTTTTACAATATCCTGCTTTCTGTCCTTGACTCCACTCATGAACCCAAAGCCTGGAAGGTCAGTGATAAGCATATCCGAGCAGTGGTAATGGAAAGGTCGAAGGGTTACTCCAGGGCGTTTTCCAATTTTGACAGCGGTTCCGAAAAGGCCTTTTATAAGGGAAGATTTTCCCACATTGGAGCGACCTACAAAAAGAACCTCAAAAGTCATCCCAGCTTTAATTTGTTTACTGACTTTCATGCGCTTTTTCTCCTTTTCATCTTGTTTTGCCTCTAGTCTTTCCAATTTCCCTATCAAAAGCGTGCAAAAAACTTTTAAGTTTGTTTTTGGGAAGCCTCGCCCCTGCCGCAAAGGGATGCCCTCCCCCACTTCCTCCGTATTTAGGGGCAATTTCTCTTAGAATTTTATTTATATCCACTGGGCCGCGGGCCCGGAGGCTGAGATCATAAACTTTCTTTTTTTCCCTATATTCGGCCGCGATTCCTACAAGTTTTCCTCCACAAGAAGCGGCATAGAGTGCGGCTTTTGAAAGGGAGTTGTTCGTGTTTAAAACATATGCGCTATTGGGTAGTAAGCTTACGTTTTTCTTGACAAGGAGTCTGAGTTCTTCTTCGTTTAGGGCAGCTTTTCGGGCAAGCTCGAGAAGGCCGGGAATTTTTGAGGGAATAACATCTTTTGAGAGGGGTTCAAGGAGCTCTCTTTTGAATCTATAGTTTCGTCCGGCTCTGAGTATTGCCTGGATCAGGGTGCCTGCCTGAAAGTATAAGCCCCTTTTGTCCCAATCTTTAAGCCATTTTTCTATATGAGGGGTACTCTCGCAATAATCTCCTATAGCCCCGTAGATTGCAAGCCTTTTTAGCTCCCGGCTCAGAAGGGGTTCAAAGGTTCTATAGGTAAGTTCAGAGGCACAGACTCCGGCATCATGGTAAAGCCAATCAAAAGTCGGACAGCAAGCAGGGAGAGGATGGTGATCAATATAGTAAAGTTTGCGTTTTTCTGCAAAGGTTTTGAGGCTTGAATAAAGTTGTTTGCAGTTGCGCTCCTCAATTGCGAGATCGCAGATTATGAGCCTCTCAAAAGCCCAGGCATAATTTAGTTTTTCAAGCAGATTCACAGGACTCGTAAAATAAACATAGGAATCTGGAAAGGCGCTTCTGGCAATTGCTCCTGCACAGATTCCATCCGAATCGCCATGGGTTAAAATAAGGGTTTTTATTTTTGGATTTTGCTTGAGATTTTTCATCAGAATTATATTCTTTCTCTTGAAATAATGTCTTTTGCTATATTTTATGCGATTTTCAAGCGCTAGTCTGCCACAGGTGCTGAGCAGAAGCTAAAATCAGTATAGCTACGAAAGTAGACACAAAGGGCAAAATTCAGGCTGAAATTAAAAACTTTGAGCCTTTTTAGGCTCAGAGTTGTCTTTTTTTCCGAAGGCCAACTGCTCCTAAGACTGCCAGAGTAGCTAAAATTAAGCCAAAGTCCGGAGCATCTTCTTCTGTGGGCTGGGCTGTTTCTGTCTTATTCTTGGATTCGGAAGGTTCGACTTTTTCAGGTTGCGCTTTTTTCTGTTCTCCTCTTGTGACTTTCTCAGCTTCTATATCCTCGGAACTTGAGTTTATCTCGATTGGAATTCCTACATATACCGGAGGCGGGTTTTTGGAATAGACCACTCCGCTGTGGTCTTCAAGGTCCAGAAAAGTGGCTTTTGCAGGGGGCAGCAAAATTTTTCCTTTATTGTTCATTTGTAGCATGTAGGTGATTGTTTTAGCTTTTCCCGCTTTAAGGACTTCTTTGAATTCAGTCTCTCCACTGATGAATTTGGTTTTGGGTGAAAGGGGATCGGATAAGGTTACGCTTACATCCACATTTCCTGAATTTTTAGCCTCCAGTGTAACTTTTAGTTTCTCGCCTACTTCGAGCTGCTGTGTATCTATTTTTTTATCAAGTTCAACATAAGGCCCTCTGATCGAGGTTTTAACTTCTTTTGATTCAATTTTTGCCTCATCCCCGTTTGGAAGAGTAAAAGATGCAACGGCTTTAGGATAGATATAATCCCCTGGCTTTTTGGGAATGAATTTGTAGCTTATAGCATCTATTAGGGTTTCTCCTGTTTTTAGAGAAAGGGTTTTTTCAAGCTCAACTTCTTCTTCAAGCTCTAGCTCTTTTTCCGGGAGAAAATCTCTAAGCTTAATTCCTTCAAGAGGGCAAATCCCAGCGTTTCTTAGGTTTACGCTTACGGAAACAGTCTCGCCTAAATCCCGTTCCTCACTTGCGCTTTTGGATATTTTAAGCTCCCATTTTTGTTTAATGTTAATGGTTTTGGACTCGCTCCATTCAAACTCTTTGCCCTTAATATCTTGGCCTCTCACACTTACATTAAGCTGGTAATCTGTATCTTCCCAAGGTTCGGGAACCTCCATATGAAGATTAATTGCTTTTAGAGTTTCGTCTTTTTCGACCGAACTAAAGTCGTGCTTTAGTTTGCCTTCCAGAAGTTTGAGCTTTCCGGTCTCAATTATCACATTCAGATCTTCGGCTTTGGCTTTTCCTACGTTTTTAAGAGTAATTGTTGTGTTGATATCCTTGTCAGCTAAAATCTTAGGATCATAGCTCTCTTTGTCACTTTTGATATTTATCTCAATTTTTGGCTTTCCCCTGAGAAAGACATTTATCTTGATTGAGGGATCCCATTTTCCGGTCTCAAACTTTTCCCCATCTTTTTCAATAATTTTCCGGTTTAGTTTGACTTCGTCGGCATAAACTTTTATCTCGTCTTCACAATCAAAAGCTAACCCGTTTGAAAGGGGACTTTTTTTTAGTACTTCTCCATCCCTTGAAATCGAAACAAAAGCCAGTTTATCTTCATCAAAATCTTCAGCTTTTATTACGTATCCGTCAACTTCTACGGCTTCTCCCCAGCCAAGGACTTTTCCTTCCAATTTCTGTTCCCATTCAATTTCTTCTTCCGCAAAAACAGGCAGGCAAAAATTAAAGGAAAGAAATGCTGCGAGGAGTATAAATAAAACTGTTCTTTTTGCTATAATTGACCCTCCATATTCTATTATGGTGTATAACTGGATTCCATTGAGAATTTTTATAATTTTACAGATTATATTCCCTTTTATATAATATGTTTGTACTGTATGAGCTCGCTATAAAGATTCGCCTGCACGAAATTCCCGCAGCTCTAAATCCCCCCAATTATTACTTTTTTTAGGAAAGTTATCCCTTCAAGCTTTATTAAACTCGTCGACATTTAAAACTATTTAATCTGTCTATGTATATTCTTTAAAAAGTATTCTCCCTGTAAATCGCCCTATGTCCTTATTTTCTTTGTTTGGTTTCGGTTCCAATTTCGAAAGTTTTAAGAAGCTTCTCTATTATTTCTCTGTGCTTTTGCAGGCTTTTTAAAAGCCGGACGCATATCAAAAAAGGAATATTTACCCTAATTTATTTCCCTAAAGAACGTGGTGTTTATGAGTTTTCCCTTAAAAGATTCCCGGGCTCAGCCTCTCCGGGAAAACCGAGTTAACCGAGCTGCTAGTAAGCTTTCCGGTACAGAAAAATTCGATAATAAACCTCCTAAGTTTCGGGTCCATCCAACTCTCTGGATTCAGGGCAAGAAAAGTTCTTCTCTGAAAGGAAAAACCATAGTACTCGGAGTTACGGGAAGTATTGCCGCAGTCCGGGTCATCGAACTTGCCCGGGAATTTATTCGAAATGGCGCCGAAGTCCATGCGGTCATGACCGAAGCTGCTCAGCGGATCATTCACCCCGATGCCCTTTATTATGCAACAGGCCAGCCTGTAATCAAAGAACTCGGAGGCCGAGTCGAACATGTGGAATTTTGCGGACTAAAGGGTTGTGCCGATCTTCTTTTAATTGCGCCTGCCACTGCCAATACCTTAGGAAAAATCGCAACTGGAATTGATGACACTCCAGTCACATCCTTTGCAACAACTGCACTTGGCTCAAATATCCCGCTTTTGATTGTTCCTGCAATGCACGAATCCATGTACAAACACCCCGCAGTTCTTGAAAATATTCGAAAACTGCAAAGTTGGGGAATTGGATTTGTGGGGCCAAAATTTGAGGAGGGGGTTGCAAAGCTCGCTTCAAATGCGGACATTGTACTCGAAGTCGAGCGGGCTTTAGGCTCCCGGGCTCTGGCAGGCAAAAAAATCCTTCTCACTAGCGGCTCGACTGCAGAAAGCCTAGATCCTATCCGGATTTTCACAAACCGGGCCTCGGGAAAAACAGGTTTTGAAATAGCGCTTGAAGCCTATAGACGGGGAGCTGAGGTTACTCTTGTACATAGGCAAAAGCTCAATATTCCGGGGTTTCGGGAACTCTTTGCAGAGAGTGCAGCTGAAATGACAGCCGCGGTTTTAGAAGAGCTCAAAAGCGGATATGATGCCCTTATAAGCGCAGCTGCAATAGCGGATTTTTCCCCTGAGCCTTTTTCGGAAAAAATAAAGTCGGGAAGAGAACTTAAACTCAAACTGAACCCCACCCGAAAACTGATTAAAGAATGCCGGAATAGGTATCCGGCCCTTACAATTATTGGCTTTAAGGCCGAGACTGAAAAAGAAGAACTGCTTAAAAGAGCTTGGGCCACGCTTGAAGAATCAAAACTAGACATGATCGCCGCAAACGATGTGAGCAAAGGCGGCATGGGCACCGAGAATAACGAGCTATATCTGCTCAAGCGGGAAAAGGAGCCTCGCTGTATAAAGGGCAGCAAAAGAGAACTTGCAGGCTCGATCCTTGACGAACTTGTAAAACTCCTTTAAAGGTAGCTCCTTTACTTAAATTAATAAAAAGGTTTTTCTATGGATGAATATAATGCGGATGTGGCTGATGTTTCGGCTAAGGCTTACGCCCCGGGACACATAACAGGTTTTTTTGAAATTCATGAAGAGGCTTGCGATCCTCGCCAGAAAGGTTCAACGGGCTGCGGGCTTGTTCTGAATAGTGGGGTTACCACAGAGGTCAGATCTGGCCCTTCGGTAGAGGAAAGTGAAATTTATCTTAACGGGAATCGGGTGGAAGGAAAAACTACTCAGAGCGTGCTTGAGGCAATGACGAAAAGGCCTGTTAGAGTTGAAAGCTGGGCCGAAATTCCGGTTGGGTGTGGGTTTGGGGCTTCTGGAGCCGGAGCTCTTGGAACTGGCTATGCTCTGAATCGGGCTCTTTCCCTTTCCTTTACAGCCGATGCCCTAACTGAATGTGCCCATATCGCAGAAGTGCTTAATCGGAGCGGACTTGGAGATGTTGCTGCCCAGTCCGCAGGCGGGCTTGTGCTTCGACTTCGTCCGGGAAGTCCGGCCTTCGGAAAAATTGATCGGATTCCTGTCCCTGAAGCAAGGGTTTTTTGCCTTGCTCTTGGGGAAATTTCCACAGGATCTGTCCTAGAAGATTCGGCTGCTGCCCGGACGATTAACCGAGCCGGAAGAAACGCAATGTCAAAACTCCTTAAAAAGCCCACGCTTGAAAACTTTATGCTTCAGGCAAAAAAATTCGCTTTTGAAACCGGGTTTTTGAGCGAAAAGGCAGAAGATGTCATAGAAGCCGTAGACGCTGCAGGTGGACTTGCTTCTCAGGCTATGCTTGGAGATACGGTTTTTGCGCTTGCTTCTCCAGGAGAGGAATTTGGCCTCTCTAAAGTTTTGCAGGAATTTGGAGATGTTTTGGAATATGGAATCAGTACCTGTGTTCCGAAGCTTCTAGATGTCTAAGTTTTCAGGATTTTAAAGCTTATCTAATCTATATTTGAACACAATATCAAGAACTTACTATGGGTAAAGGATATCAAATAGTAATCTAAAAAGATAGAGAAAAAGATAGAAAATGAAATATTTTTCACAACGGTGTTTTCATGGTTTTCGATAATGATGAATGGGATGATAGGCCGAAAGGGTCTGATTTTGATCCCTTGGATAAAATTTCTTCTTCGGCTGGCCCCTTACTTCGGATAATAGGGATTCTTTTTGCAATCCTCATTATTTTCTCTGTTGCTTTTGGCTCGGTTTTCGTATCGGTCGGAGCCGGGGAAGTTGGAGTAAAATTCAGCCAGTTTGGAGGCGTGCAGGCCGATGAGCTTGGAGAAGGTCTCCATATTGTTCCTCCTTGGGTCTCGGTTACAAAGTACTCTGTACAAAGCCAGGTTTATACAATGAGTTCTAGGACTGAGGAAGGAGAGTTGGTAGGAGATGATCGAATCCACACTCTAACCAGTGAAGGGCTTACGCTAGGGCTTGATATTTCAATTCGCTACCGCCTTATTTCTTCAGATGCAAGCGCTGTGCACCAGCAACTCGGAGCCGACTATGCTGAAAAGATCATTCGACCCACCATCAAATCTGTGATTAGGGAAGTGGTTTCGGGGCATACGGCAATGGAAGTTTACGGACCTAAAAGAGATCTCGTTGCAGCCGAAATGCAAGCTGATCTTGAAAACCGGCTCAAAGAAGATGGAATTATTGTTGAAGAAGTCTTGCTCCGGAAGGTAGAACTTCCTGAAAGGGTTGCGGCAGCAATTGAGCAGAAACTTCAGGCCGATCAGGAAGCTCAGAGAATGATCTTTGTCAAGGAGAAAGAAGAACTTGAGGCTGAGAGGAAGATGATTGAGGCTAGTGGACTTGCAAACGCTACCATCATCCGGGCCCGGGGAGAAGCTGAGGCTCTGAGTATTCTTAACAAGGAACTTAAGCAGAATCCGGATCTTATTCGTTATAAATACATAGAAATGCTTGAGGGTCAGGACTTGCAGACCATGATTGTGCCGAGTGATCAAGGGCTTATTCTTGACACTTCCGGCTCCAAGTCCGCAACCAAATAAGTCGCTGCAAATAATTGATTAAGAAGTATACAAGATTTATGCGTAAAATAAGAGGAAGCAAAGCCTATGACAGAAATTCCTCAGGACCATCCCAGGTATGAGTCCCTTCTTGCCCGGGAAAAATTAGTTGAAGGGGTAAAAAAAGGATTGACCAGCCTTCAGGGCCTGATATCCCAGGGTAGGGGCGAAAGCTTTGACTATCTGATCGGAGAGCGGAGTTCTAATTCCGCTCTTTATGCCGAAAGAGCTGCCGTTGCAGCTCTTTTGCTTGCTGAAAATCCCGTTATTTCCGTAAATGGAAATGCCGTGGCTCTTGCACCTGAAAAGCTTGTGGCCCTTGCGGATCTTTCCGGGGCAAAGCTTGAGGTGAACCTTTTTCACAGAACCGAGCGCAGAGTCCACCTAATCATAGATCAGCTCAAGGCTTGCGGAGCCGGAGAGGTGCTCGGGAAAAACCCAGATCGGGAACTGAACCTCCCTCATGCCCGAAGGTTAGTTGAAAGCAAAGGTATTTACAGTGCAGATGTTGTGCTTGTGCCTCTTGAGGACGGAGATCGTTGTGAAAAGCTTGTCGAGATGGGAAAGACCGTAATTGCAATTGATTTAAATCCTCTTTCCCGAACTTCAAGGACTGCAACAATTTCGATTGTGGATAACCTAAACCGAGCTCTTGAGAATATGGCCGAGTTTTCAAAAGAGATGAAGCGGAGCCGAAAGGATGAGCTTATGAAGGTAATTTCAGCCTATGACAACAGAAAGGTTCTTGGCTCGTCTCTTTCCGAAATTCAGGAGCAGCTCAAAAATTTGGCCGCAGAAATAAGCTCCCAAAGTTAAAGTTTTAACAAGTTGAAATTAAAAAACTTAGTGAATATATATCTTAATGGATAATATCTTAGTGAATATATATCTTAATGGATAATATCTTAGTGAATATATATCTTAATGGATAAATATTTAAAGGATGTTTAACTGCCGATGCCGTATACGAAACTACTTGAGAAAACAAGGGCTTTTGTAAGCTCTGTGCTTGCAGCTGAGCCAAGTTCTCATGATATGGCGCATATCAAAAGAGTTGAAGCCCTCTGTCTGAAGTTGCAAAAGGAAGAAGGAGGAGAGCTTTTAGTGCTCAGGCTTGCGGCTCTGCTCCATGATGTTGGAGTGCTAAGAGAGCATGAAAATGGAGGAGATCACGCCCTTTACAGTGCCGAAATTGCTTCTGACTTTTTGAGTCGCGAAGGGCTTTCCGAAGCTCTAGTCAAAAGGGTTGTATATTGCATCAAAGTCCACCGTTTTAGCGGAGGGCATGTGCCAGAAGTTCTCGAAGCCCAGATTCTCCAAGATGCAGACCGGCTTGATGCGCTTGGAGCTATCGGGGTTTTTCGGGCCGTGCTTTCCATGGGGGCACTTCGAATGCTCAAATACACAAAAGGAATTGACAAGGGAAAATCCAAAAAAACTGTGTATGCCCCTGATCCAGTAGATGGGTTTTACGAATATATGCAATATAAGCCCAGCAAAATTCCTGAAAAACTAAATACTGAGACTGCAAAAAGGCTTGCTGAAGAAAGACTGAAAACCATGCACTTATTTCAGGAGGCGCTTAAAAGGGAGGCTGAGTGCGAGAGCCTCAAAACTTAGCTTTAATTCTCATTTAAGTATTTGATTCCATTTTTCCCTTTTCTTTTCCTTTTTTTCCAACATTTTGTTTTTTTTCTGAATCTTGGCTTTCTTTTTAAAAGTTTATCCCCAACTATTTTAAAGTCTTAATACCTTTTTAATTCGTTTCTTCCATACCGAAGAGTAGTCTGAAAATTTTCAAGCCTGAAGATTTTCTAGATCGTTTTAATCAAAAAATTCACTTAAAATCCCGAGGTAT
>JAQUFK010000024.1 GCA_028684695.1 Methanosarcinaceae archaeon
ATTTCGGAAAAACATGATATAGGAAAGCTTGCAGAACTTGTGCCTGAAGTGGTAGGGAAATTAAAGGATTTTCACGGCAAGAAAAAAAAAAGAGTAACGGATGAAGAAGCCAAAGAAAGCAAAGAAGACAAAGAAAGAAGAAAAGAAGGAGAAACTGAAGCAGGAGCCAAAGAATCGGAAACAGGTCAATTCAGATCTTAAAACTAACCCGAATAAAACCTACTAATTTTTGAGCGCAAAGCCCATGCTCTCTTTTCATATACTCCTTGTGCTTTTGTTGCTAGTATTTCTGCTGGTCGGATTTGCCCTATTAGTATTTCCTCTCGACCTGATCCTCACCCTAAAGTTTGATGCAAAGGGTTTTAAGGGGCAGGGAACTCTCAAAGGGCTTTTTTTCTCTTACGTTTTTTCAAGCGAAGCTGAAGGGGAAAAAAGTAAAAGTTTGATTGGAAAAATATGGAGGAGGCTTAAAGGAAAAGTCGGGGAAAAAAGAAGAAGAAAGGGCGAGAAGGGAGCAAAAAAGGCTGAGGACACAAGGGGTACAAAAAAAGTTAGGGCTGAAAAGCTTGGGGAAGAAAGGCAAAAAGCTGAATTTGAAAAAACTGAAAAAATAAAGAGAAAAAGCCTGGAAAGAAAAGCCAGAAAATACTCCTTCTATTTAAAGGTTTGCAAAACTCTACTTCCTCCTCTTTTCCGGCTCTTTTCTGCTTTTCTCGGGGCAGTCAAATTCCAGGAGTTGGATTGCTTTTTAGCCTATGGCTTTGAGAATCCTGCAGATACAGGACTTGCTTGCGGGATTTTACATGGGATAAAAGGAGGACTAGAGACTAAGGGAGCTTGCTGCCGATTTATATTTTCTCCTAACTTTCTAGAGCCTGAATTTCGAGTTCAGGGAAAAACCAAACTCCAACTCAGACCCTATAGATTTGGGCTTGCTCTTTTGAAATTTTGCTTTGATTGGCAGGTTCTGCGTTTTGCTTTCTCTCTTTTTTTAGAAAAACTCCGGAAAGTCTGGCCTAAAATTTAAGAATTATTAAAATGTATGAAATAAGTATGATTAAGATTAGAGCTCCTTCAAGGCTTCATTTGACCCTCATTGACCTTAACGCTGAAATGGGTAGAGTTGATGGAGGAATCGGAATTACTCTTGCCTCCCCTTGCCTCAAAATCTTCGCAGAAAAAGCGGATTCAATTGAAGTATTCGGAAAACCCGGTCTATCTAAGAAAATAGAAAACGCAGCGCTTGCTATTCTCCCTGAAGGAAAAGGAATCCGGATCCAAATAAAAGAGGATTTTCCAGACCATGTAGGATTTGGTTCCGGAACTCAAGCTGCTCTTTCGGCAGCTACAGCTGTAAACGAGCTTTACAACCTTGGAAAATCTGTAACCGAACTTGCTCTTGCCGCAAACCGGGGAACCACCTCTGGAGTTGGAGTTGCAGCTTTTGAAAAAGGAGGATTTTTACTCGATGGAGGACACCGATTCCGGGAGAAAAATACCTTTTCCCATGACGTAAAAGGAGTTCCTCCAGGGCTTCTTCTCTCCAGATTTGAGTTTCCAGATTGGCCCTTGGTTATTGCAGTTCCAAATGGCAATGGCGTACATGACGAAGAAGAGGTTGATATTTTCAAGAAGGTCTGCCCGATTCCGCTTGCCGAAGTTAGGGAAGTCTCGCATCTAATCCTTATGCAATTGCTTCCGGCCCTTCTTGAAAAAGATCCAGAGAGTTTCGGAAGGGCAATCAATCGACTTCAGAGAGTGGGTTTTAAAAAACGCGAACTTGCACTTCAGCCTTTTTCACAGGAAATTTTGACCCATCTGCAAGCTCTGGGCTGTTACGGAGCAGGGATGAGTTCTTTTGGGCCTCTTGTCTATGGGCTGCCCAAAAACCTGCGAGAAGCTTCAAAAATTAGAATAGAGGTTCAAAAACTGCTCGAAAAGTCTGCAGGAGGCCTTGTATTCGTTACAAAAGCAAGAAACCGGGGTGCAGAGATCTCTTATGAGGAAGAAGATCCCGAGCTATTCTCTTTTAGGAAAAAGCCTGCGAGCCAAAAAGTCTGATTTGGCAAAATTACTCTAAAGCTTTTACTCCCTTCTGCCCAAACTATACCTTTAAATATCAAAACCCCCTTGCACAGACACATATATCCCATAGCCCGTAAAAACAGAATATAATCAAATCCTGCTACTTTTACCTTTATCAAATCACAAGCATTTCTTTTATAGGAAAAATCCACCTAAAAATATCCACCTGAAGGAGCGTTTCGATGGTAAAAACCGAAAAATTCATTCCCAAAGCAATTGAAAGGATTAAAAACGAGATTGAGGGCCGGGCCATAATCGCCTTGTCAGGAGGCGTGGATAGTTCAGTCTGTGCGGAGCTGGCTTATCGGGCCATAGGAGATAGACTCTATCCGATATATATTGACACCGGGCTTATGCGGAAAGGAGAAACTGAAAAAATTGCTCATATTTTTTCCCATATGAATCTGGTTGTTGTGGATGCCAAAGCAAGGTTTATGAAAGCCCTTAAAGGAGTTACGGATCCGGAAGAAAAGCGAAAAGCGATTGGGGAGACCTTTATTCGGGTTTTTGAAGCCGAAGCAAAAACGCTTCAAGCCGAGTACCTGATTCAAGGCACAATCTATCCGGATCGAATCGAGTCCGAAGGGGGCATCAAATCTCACCACAACGTAGGAGGTCTGCCCTCTGTAGTAGATTTTAAGAAAATCGTTGAGCCAATCGACGAGCTTTACAAGGATGAGGTTCGGGAAGTTGCCTGGGCTCTTGAAATGCCTGAGGGAATTTGTGAAAGAATGCCTTTTCCGGGTCCTGGACTGGCTGTGCGGGTGCTTGGCGAAGTTACCGAAGAAAAACTCGAAGCTGCCAGAGAAGCAAATGCAATTGTCGAAGAGGAACTTTTAGACCGCTTCTGCCCTTGGCAGACCTATGCCGCAGTAATTGGAAAAGGCACAGGAGTCAAAGGGGATGTCCGGGCTTATGGCTGGATTGTTGCAATAAGGGCGGTTGGATCCAGGGACGGAATGACTGCGGATGTGCTTGAGCTGCCCTGGGATGTACTTAAACTCCTTCAGTCCCGGATTACTTCTGAAGTCCCAAGCGTTGTTCGGGTTGTCTACGATATTACTCCAAAGCCTCCTGCAACCATTGAGTTTGAGTAAATAAAGGGACAGGGAATTTCTTAATTTGGAATTAAAAAGAGGATTTTATGAGTATGTCTTTGAATAATGAAGTACTTAATATCCGAAAAAGACAGAGGGTAAAACCCTCTTCTTCGGATTATCCTGCAGCAAGCTGGACCGGAGAAGATCTTGTAGACGGGGTCCGAAAAAAGACCCTTACTGTGATTTTCAAAAGCGCGGGCTGCTACTGGGGAAAGCTTGGGGGCTGTACTATGTGCGGTTTTGTCTATGACTGTGCAACCACGCCTCCAACTCTTGAAAACTATCTGTCTCAGCTCGAAAAGGCCTTGGAAAAGGCTTCGGATTTTCCAGAGTTTATGGTCAAGATCTTCACTTCCGGAAGTTTCCTTGATGAAAGGGAGGTTTTTCCCGAAGCTAGAGACACTATCTTAAAGGTACTTGCAAAAGATTCCAGAGTTATCAAAGTCCTTGTGGAGACCAGACCTGAATTTGTAAAGGAAGAAAACGTGAATGGCTGCCTTGAAATCCTTAAGGAAAAACCCTTTGAACTTGCTTTTGGCCTTGAGACCAGTTCTGACTGTATCAGAAAAGACTCTATAAACAAAGGCTTTACCTTCAATCAGTTTGTAAGAGCAGCTGAAATCGCAAAAGAGCAGGGAGTTTCCGTAAAAGCTTATCTTCTCCTAAAACCGCTTTTCCTTTCTGAAAAGCAGGCCCTTGAGGATATCCTCCATTCTATAGATGCTGTGGAACCTTATGCAGATACCATCTCCATAAATCTCTGCAATGTTCAGAGAGGTACTCTTGTTGAAGCCTTCTGGGAAAAAGGTCAGTACAGACCTCCTTGGCTCTGGAGCATTGTAGAAATTCTAAAAAAGACTAAGGAAAAATACCCTACTCTGCCTGTTATGTCAGATCCAGTGGGCGCAGGGGCAAAGCGTGGGCCCCGAAACTGCAAGGAATGCAGTCATGAAGTTGCAGATGCTCTTAGGGCCTTTTCCTTGAGTCAGAATCCGGACGAGCTGGAAAAGCTTGATTGCGAGTGTAAAGAGCTTTGGAAAAAAGTGCTTGAGCTAGATGACTTTACTTACGGTACTCCTGTTTTAGATTGAAAGCTTAAAAAGGCAGATCTGGCAGGAAGAAGCCTGCCCTTCCTTTTATATTTCAGGCCCAGGTTTAGATTCCAGACTATGGACCATGGTTCCAACCCCTCCGTGAGTAAAGAGTTCAAGTAGCATGGAGTGGGAAACACTTCCATTTATTATATGAGCCTTTTCGACTCCGCTTTCTACAGCTACGGCTGCGCTTTTAATTTTCGGAATCATTCCCCCTTTTATAATTCCCTTAGCAATAAGGGAATCCACATCGGATAAGGAGATGCGAGAGATGCGGCTTGAGGGATCATTTATATCTTGGAGAAGCCCTGAAACGTCGGTTAGGAGGAGGAGTTTCTTAGCCTTAAGTGCGGCTGCGATGTCTCCTGCAACGGTATCGGCATTTATGTTCAGGGCGTTTCCAGAAGCGTCTATGGCAATTGGGGAAATTACCGGGATATATCCTTTTTGGATTACGATTTCTAGAAGCTCAGGATTGATGACCTCGTTTTCTCCAACCCAACCGATATCAACTTCAGTCTCCACCCCTTCAACTAGCACCTTCTGGACAGCTTTTTTGTGGGCTAAGATCAAGCGCCCGTCATGCCCTGTAAGCCCTATGCCTTTGCCTCCGGCCTGCCCTATCAGAGAAACTATGCGGGTATTGATATTTCCAACAAGAACCATGCGAGCGATTTCTAGGGTCTCGTCATCCGTAATTCGAAGCCCTTCAACAAATTCGGGTTTTTTGCCCATACGCTGCATCTTTTCCGTAATCTCAGGTCCTCCCCCGTGCACGATTACAGGTCTGATCCCGACAAAACGAAGGAGGACGATGTCCCTTACAATATCTTCCATAATCCGGGCGTTGACCATGGCGTTTCCTCCGACCTTGATTACCATGACCGAGCCGTAAAACTCTTGCATGTAAGGAAGGGCTTCGATGAGTACATTTTCTCGCTTTAAAGACATGGGAAGAAATCAGAATTGCTACTATTAAACCTATCGTTAAAACAGGAAAATGAACCTCAAAGTACTTATCTAAATTCTTAAATTTTGCAATCGGAAAAATTAGATTAAAAAAGCAAGCCCGGAAAGTCTAAAAACCCTGCTCCCCGAGCTTGAACTTTATCTTGTAGTCTTATGTGGGATTTTAAAGGAAAAGAATAAAATCCAGGATACAGGGTTCTGAAGCTGTATAAATTACTCGAGTTTTTCAATTCTTTCTTTCTTGACAAAAGGTTTGCTGATTTTCTCTGGCATCCAGTTAGGTCTGTTTTTAGGCGCATCTACGACTTCCTTCCATGCCTTGAAAACGTGCACCTTCTTTGTCCCTCTTTCTCGGAGGCGGATGAGTTCAGGCTTCTTTTTGGTCCCGGCTGCCCGGTTAGCGGCTTTGAGGGCGGCTTGTCTTGGCTGCTTCCCGGTGAATACTCCGTGTTCATTGCCATTTTCGTCTCTTAAAACAAAATTTCTTGTGTTGGACATAAAGGTCACCTCGCAAGTTATATTGCTAGACACTGATTACATTTTAAAGTATATAAAGCCTTTCTTCAAGAAGTAGGCTGTAGTTGTTGTTTTACGTAATATTTTTCTGCATTTCTAGCCAAATATAACCGGAATTCTTTTATATCATCGTTCTGATAGGGAAGTATTTAAATATTTATGATTTGTGAAAAAAATATCTTGTTGAAATTTCTGAAAGCAGGCTCTGCCTTTTTCAAAAAAGATGGAAACCCTATCCCTTCGGATCAAAAGCTTGGAAAAGCTTGGGCTAGAACCTCCCTGCTAGATATTATAAAAAAGATATTATAATGGAAAGGGCCTGTGTAATTAAGCTTTATTTGTATAATTAAGCTCTATATATGTATAATCCTTAAACTATCCATGTTAAAATTAATATTAAAATTAATATGAACTTTGCATGTATAGGCCCTCTTTACAATATAGAACGTTTACATGTTTAGAAGAAGTTAAGGTTTAATTAGCTTGAACTACCACCCTCAAAGGTTTTTATAATCTCCGTTATTTTATAAAAGCTCCGACATTCTATCTTATACATAACATATACCCAACATATAACCATTTTATGGATCTGGTAAACATGGAAAAATGTAGCTTCAACCTTCCGGATGTCCAGGCCGGAAAGCCGAGTGTACCTATCAACCTTACCCGTGTAGGAGTAACAAACGTAAAAAAGCTTGTTGAAATCAAAAGGAAAGACAAACGGCCCATAGTGCTTATTTCAACCTTTGATGTTTTTGTAGATCTGCCCTCGGATCGAAAAGGCGCAAATCTTTCCCGAAACTTTGAAGCTGTCAACGAGATTCTAGAAAAAATCCTCAGTCTGCCTGTATACGAAATCGAGCAGCTCTGCAGTGATATTGCACACAACCTACTTGGCCGGCATGAATATGCAAATCAGGCTGAAGTCCGGATGAAAAGCGAGTACATGTTAAAGCGAAAATCTCCTGCCACAGGCAGAGACTGCCAGGAAGTTGTAAACATCTTTGCGGAGGCTTCAGCTGTAAGGGGAGATCAGGCTACTGATTATTTCGATGTAAAAAAACTCATAGGTGCAGAAGTTATAGGCATTACGGCCTGTCCCTGCGCTCAGGAAATCATGAGGGACAAAGCCGCAACTGAACTTGCAAACCTCGGAGTTGAAAAAGAAAAGATCGTCACCTTTTTGGAAAGAGTTCCCATGGCAACCCACAACCAGAGGGGAAGAGGTATAATTTCTATAAAAGTAGCTCATGACTTTGATGTGTCTTTGGAAAGCATAATCAATATAATCGAAAATTCCATGAGTTCGAGTGTCTATGAGGTCCTAAAACGCGCGGACGAAAAGATGGTTGTGGAAAAAGCCCATAAAAACCCCAAATTTGTGGAAGATTGTGTAAGAACCATGGCGGATAACGTTGTAAAGGACTTTCCAGCTCTTCCCGACGATGCTGTGATCACAATTAGGCAGATCAACGAAGAAAGCATTCATAGGCACAACGCTTTTGCAGAAAGGGTAGCCTTAATGGGTGATCTTCGAAAAGAGATCAAGGGCCAGTAAAAGGCTCAAGCAAAGATTTCTCCGGCAGAGCCGGAATTTAAAATTTAGAAATTGCGGCTGCAAAGCAGGTTAGGAAAGCCTAGCTCAAGCCGCATAAACTATATTAAAGGGCCGAAACAACCTATAAACACTTAGCTTAAACTAAAGCGGACTTCGGGGGTAAAAAGCAGCAAACCCCAAAGGCCTCAGAGGTGAGATTATGGCTGAGATTGAGGCAATCACGGCTATCGGAAGAGATAAAAAACCTATAAAAGTTGGAGACACTGTAAAGTACCTTAACAGTGACACCGTAAGCCGTGTAGCCGCAATAGAAAAAAAAGAAGAGGGGACATGGGTCCTGCTTCAAGCAACCAATCTCTGGTATAGAGAGGAAAGCCTCGAACTTACAGACCTTAAAATTAAGGAAAAGAAAGAAAAGAAGAAAATGAAAGTCGAGGACCTCAAGGAAAAAATCGAAAAGCAAAAAGAAGCTGTCGATTTCGACGCCTACGGAGCTATCTCCGGAGTTGGAGCAGGTTAATTCCTTTTTACTCCCCCTTTTTCTTTATTTAAATTTGGAATTTGTTTCAATATCCTTTTTTTCAGGCTCTTTTTTCAGATCCCTTCAGTTTCCACTGCAAGTAGTCTCGGGCCTAAGCCTTACTTTTCTTACTGTCGTTTCCCTCAGTTATTCCTTCGTTTAACCTCATTTCTCTTGCTTCTGTGTACATTTCCGGCTAACTCTTAGGGCTACTTTCCATTTTCCTCGAAGTTTTATAAGCTCCAGACTTTTATTGAATTCTTTCCCATTATTTGGTATATGCCCAAATTTTGGAAAACTAATAAATACTACTTTTTTTATATACCTTTAAATATGGAGGAAATTACGGGCCTTGAACTTTCGCCGAGAAAAGCGGCTTACCTGAAATTCATTTTAGAAAAAGGAAGAACAGTAAAGACAACTGAACTTTCTTCCGGTTGCAATGTGGATCCTTCTACCATAAGTAAGGCCCTAAACGACTTAGCCTCGGCAGGCTATCTAAACCATGTTCCATATAAAGGGGTCAGTTTAAGCGTTAAGGGAAAAGCTTATGCGGAATTTCTTGTCCGGAGGCACAGAATTTTAGGGCTCCTTCTGAGCCATTATGGCCTCTCCCCAGACGAAGCTTGTCTGGAAGTTTCGCGTTTTGAGGCCTATGTCTCAAAAGGGGCTATTGATAAGATCTGTAAGGCAATGGGACACCCCATGGTTGGAGTTTGCGGGAAAATAAAGCACAATGAATGTGTGTACAAAAGTTAATTTTCCGTAGAGAGTCGTTTTTTCACATTAGATTTGAGCTTATTTAGACTTGATTTGCTGAGGGTATTAAGCTTATTTGACTTTAGATTCTCAGAGTTTATTTGGCTTTATACCAAATAAGCTTCATACGTTTGCATCTATTCCAAATATTCCGAGCTAAAAAATTCCAATCTACGTTCTATCTGCATTAAATCGGCTTGTATTAAAATATTTGGAAGCTTGAAATATCTGAAGTTATACTGTATCTATATATCGATACTAGATTAAAATATTCAATAGCTTGTGGGATGGAAAAATGAATTTAATTAAACTATCATTGGCTGGGTTTCTGGGGTTTAGCCTTCTGCTCTTCTGTAGTGGTTGTACTGAAATAGACCCTGAAGGAAACCGCGAAATTGGAATCTCTGACGAAAATGAGACTTTGAAAAAAGCGGCAAACGAAAAGGATTCGCTTGCGGAAGGTAAAGACGAAGCTGCAGGAGAAAAGAAGGCAGAAAGCCAAATTCTTGTTGCAGTAAGCATTCTACCGCAAGCGGAATTTGTTGAAGCTGTGGGCGGAGATAAGGTCAAGCCCATAGTCATGATTCCGCCAGGGGCAAGTCCGGCCACCCATGAACCCACCCCAGGGCAGCTCAAGGCAATAAGTGCAGCTCAAATGTATGCTATGGTTGGAGCAGGGCTGGCTTTTGAAGAAGTTTGGCTGGACAAACTAAAGGCTGTAAACCAAGAAATGCTGCTTGTGGATTGCTCAAAAGGAATCACACTCCGGGATATGGAGACTTCTTTTTCTGTAGCCGCCTCCAAAAGCGGGGAAGCAAAACTTGGCTTTGAAAATATGGAAAAGCAGGAATCAAAAGCCGAAGCTCCCCATTTCGGAAAAGATCCTCATATCTGGAATTCTCCAATTAACGCAAAGGTAATGGTTGAAAATATTTATCAGGGGCTTCAGAGACTTGATCCTGAAAATGAGAGTTATTATAGGCAAAATAGAGACGCTTACCTCTTCAAACTCGAAACTCTTGATGCAAAGATCCGAAAAGAGCTTGAAGGCCAGAAAAACAGGACTTTTATGGTTTTTCACCCTTCTTGGGGCTATTTTGCCGACGAGTATGGGCTGCTTATGCTTCCTCTTGAAATCGAAGGAAAAGAGCCAAGCGGGCAGAATCTGGCGCGTGTGATTACTCTTGCAAAAGAAAAAAATATAAAGGTAATTTTTATCCAAAGTCAGTTTAGCACTAGGAGTGCCGAAGCTGTGGCCGAAGAAATAGGAGGAGAGGTAGTAGCTGTGGATCCTCTGGCCCAGAATTATATTGAAAATATGGAAGAGGTTTCTGGGATTTTTGCCCGGAGCCTTATCTGAAAGAGGATAGGAAAAGCAAGCGAAAAATTAGAAAAACTAAAATTTTGAAAAACAAATTCTATTGCTGGAGAAGATCCCGGTAAAAATGCCGGAGAAGGGTTTTAATATGCCGGAAAAAAAGGTTCTTGAAATGAGGGAGGTTTGGGTCCGTTATGGTTCTCAGATCATTTTGGAAGCTGTTAACCTTGACCTGGAAAAACCTGAAGGCCTTTTAGGAATAATTGGTCCGAATGGAGGAGGCAAGACCACTTTTTTGAAAGTGTTGCTCGGGCTTCTCAAACCTTACAGAGGCAAAGTTAAGCTTTTTGGGAAAAGTCCCGAAAAGAGCCGGGAACTTGTAGGGTACGTCCCGCAGTATAAACGCTTTGATTATGATTTTCCAATCAGTGTTTGGGAAGTGGTACTTACAGGCCGAATAAGTCATGCAGGATTTTTGAAACGCTACAGAGAAGAAGATAAACTAGCTGCAAAAAAAGCGCTTGAGACTGTGGAGATGCTGAATTTTAAGGAGCGGCAGATCGGCCAGCTTTCCGGGGGCCAGCGGCAGAGGGTGCTTATTGCAAGAGCCCTTGCCTCAAGCCCCAAACTCCTTCTTTTAGACGAACCTGATTCGGGGCTGGATCCTCACATGCAAGAAGAACTCTATCATCTTTTGGGGCGCCTTAAAAAAGACATGGCAATCCTTATGGTTACACACGATTTAAGCGCAGTCTCAATCCACGTGGATAAAATCGCCTGCCTAAACCGGAAATTGCACTATCATAACTCAAAAGAACTTCCTATTGAAGATCTGGAAGCTACCTATCAGTGCCCAGTCGAGCTAATTGCTCATGGAATTCCGCATAGGGTTCTAAAACAACATAAAGATTGAAACTTCTTTTCGGAAACCGGTTTAAAAACGAATTATTGAAAATTTAAATTAAATCGAGTTGAAAAACGCGTTAGGAGAATTATCCATATGCTTGAGCTCTTGCAGCACAGTTTTATGCAAAACGCCTTTGCAGCCGCAATCCTTGCCAGCATAGCCTGCGGAATCATAGGGGTTTACGTTGTGGTAAAGAAAATCGTCTTCATAAGTGGGGGGATAGCCCATGCTTCCTTTGGAGGAATCGGGCTTGGCTACTATCTTGGGATAAATCCAATGTATGGATTGCTTCCTTTCAGTTTACTCTCAGCGCTAGCTCTGGGTACAGTGAGTAAAAAATCAAAAATTCCAGAAGACAGTGCCATAGGCATCCTCTGGTCTTTTGGGATGGCTCTTGGAATCATTCTGGTAAGGCTTACTCCAGGCTATGCCCCTAACCTTATGACCTATCTTTTCGGAAACATCCTGACCGTGCCACGGTTTGATATTTACATGATGCTGGGGCTTGATCTTATAATTCTGGGTACGGTCTACCTTTTTTATAAGGAATTTTTGGCTCTCTGCTTTGACGAGGAATTTACAACTGTTCAGGGGCTGCCCTCCCAGAAACTTTACCTTCTGCTACTCTGCATAATCGCACTTACAATCGTGGTTATGATCAAAGTTGTGGGCATCATTTTAGTAATTGCCCTTCTGACCATTCCTGCAGCCCTGAGCCGCAAATTTACCTATAACCTGAAGAAGATGATGTTTCTCTCAAGCTTATTCGGGGGGCTTGTCAGTGTTTCTGGAATTGTGTTTTCCTATCTCTTTGACCTTCCTTCAGGAGCTACAATTATTCTGGTACTCTGTCTTTTGTATGGGCTTGTGGGTTTTGGGAAAGAATTGCTTGAGAGAAAGGGGGTTAGTTTTGGTTTTTAAACTAAACGACTTTTAAGTTATTCTCTTCTCAAATATTATTCTTCCCCCAGATTCCCATCTCCTTTTTCAAATCCTTTCCCGGCCCCCTTTTCAAATTTCCGTCTTCCTCCTTTTCCAAATCCCTTTTCTTATTTCCCTTTCCTTATTCCTTCTCTAAAATTCCTTTTAAGGCATCGCCATCTGTGGCTGACTCCGGAGCTGAATTCCAAGGCCTTGAGCCACTCCTTTCCCATATTCCGGATCGGCCTTATATAAATAGGGAAGCATTCTTTCCTGAATAAAGGGAGGGGTTTTTCCAAGACTTTCTACCACAGCCTTAATCAGAGCCTCTTTCTGTTTTTTGTCCATGAGACGGAAAAGGTTTCCGGGTTGGACAAAGTCGTCGTCGGTCAGAGCCTGTTTATAGCGGGCGGCATTGCCTGAGATTTTAAGAGGAGGCTCAAGGTATTCAGAAGCTTCCACAGGTCCTCCAAAACTATTGGGTTCATATACGACCGAAGCTTTTCCGTTTTCATCAAAGCGCATGAACCCGTCTCTTTGGTAGGTATGAACCTTCGTTTTTGGGCAATTGACTGGAAGTAATTCGTAGTTTACCCCAAGTCTGTAGCGGTGGGCATCGCTATAGGAAATTAGTCGAGCCTGGAGCATTTTGTCAGGGGAGGCTCCGATTCCGGGCACCAGATTGCCCGGGGAAAAGGCTGCCTGCTCAACTTCCGCAAAGTAGTTGGTCGGATTGCGGTTAAGCTCTAAAATGCCTACGTCCATTACCGGATAATCTCCATGAGGCCAAACCTTAGTCAGATCAAAAGGATTCCAGCGGTAATGTTCAGCCTCTTCTTCAGGCATGATTTGAACTTGCATTTTCCATTTTGGATAAGCTTTCTGTTCTATTGCCTTGTATAGATCCCGGATGGCCCAATCCGTATCCTTGCCACAAAGTGTGGCTGCTTCTTCAGGGGTGAAGTTTTTGATTCCCTGCATGGTTTTGAAGTGAAACTTTACCCAGAAGCGTTCGTTTTCTGCGTTTATAAAGCTGAAGGTATGGCTTCCATATCCGTTCATGTGCCTGTATCCTTTTGGAATCCCCCGCTCGGACATGAGAATGGTGACTTGATGAAGGCTTTCGGGATTGAGAGCCCAAAAGTCCCACCACATGGTATCAGACCTGAGATGGGTGTCTGGCTCGCGTTTTTGGCTTCGGATAAAGTCCATGAATTTGAGTGGATCCCGGACAAAGAAGACCGGGGTATTGTTTCCGATCATGTCCCAGTTTCCTTCATCGGTATAGAATTTGACCGCAAATCCCCTCACGTCCCGCACGGTATCAGGATAGCCGCTTTCTCCAGCAACTAGGGAAAAGCGCGCAAAAACTTCGGTTTCTTTGCCTACTTCAGAAAAGAGGTTTGCCCGCGTATAGCGGGATATATCATTTGTGACCGTAAACCTTCCATGAGCTCCTGCTCCTTTTGCATGGACTACCCGCTCAGGAATCCTCTCCCGATTAAAGTGTGCCATTTTTTCAAAAAGATGGAGATCTTGGGCGAGCAGCGGACCCCTTGGTCCGGCACTCATTGAGGTTTGGTTGTCCTCAACAGGTCTTCCTGATGCGGTTGTCAGGGTTTTTGTTCCCTTTTGAGCTTTTTTCTGTTCTAGATTCATAGTCTTCCCCCACTTGATTTTTCCTATTGATTTTTTAGATAGGATTTATTATTCAATTATTATTATGGGTCTTTATTTTATAGAACTTGCTGTATTGCTGGTATGATCCTTTTTCAGGGAATTTTCAAGCAATTTCAAGTAATTTTCTAGGTAAAGTGATAAGATGCAGTCCAATACCCCCGAAATTCCGACATCTGTTTCCGAAAACCCTTTCGCTTTGGTAGAACAGGCCGCGACCCAGTACAAGCAAAAAAACTTTGAAACTGCTCTCGATCTCCTTGTCCGAGCTGAAATTCTGGCCCGCAAAACAAAAAGGCCTGAAGCTCTCGTTGTCATCTTCAGCATGGCAGGAAATGTTTTTACAGGGATGGAAGAATTTGAAAAAGCTCTTCGCTATTTTGAAAAATCCCTTGAAATAATAAATATGTTTGAGACTGTCGAAGAAAAAGAGGCAGAAAAAGAAGCAGAAGCAGGAAAAGAGGCAGGAAAAGAAAGAGAAGCAGAAAAAGAAAGAGAGGAAAACAAAGAAGAGAAAAACGAGGAAACCGGGGCCGGATTTGACTGCGAAAAGGAAGCTGAGGAAAGCGAGCCTGAATCCATTTTTATTGAATGGTCAGCTTCAAACGAAGGCAAAATAGGAAATCTCCTTTTCCAAATGGGCCAGTTCACTGAAGCTGAAATAAGACTCAGACGGGCCCTCAAGCTTTATGAAAAGCTGCTTGAAGCCGAGCCTGAAGCTGCACAGTTGCTTTCTACCTCAGCTAAAATTAAAGATATTTTGAGAAGAGTCCTTTCTAAAACTGGATGAAAAGAGGGAGCCTCTGTTTATTTTTTGGAAGCAGCCGGGCTTTGAAGGCTTTGAGAAAAAGTAGGACTAGAGAATAGAGAAGTTGAAAATTTATACTATAGAGCGTAATCCCCCGAAGTTTCGAATCTAGGGAAAATAAGCGTAAACTTCTAGCGTAAACTTTTCCTGAACTAAGAAACCCCTGAGGCTTTAGCTCAGGGGAAGTTTAGTCTTTAGCCTTATTTTTTTGCTTCAAAGCTTTCTCTTGTTCCTCCAGAAAGTCAGGCAGGCTGCAAGAGCCATGAAAGAAACGCCTGCTACTGCGCTATATCCAGGCAGTTTTTTCTCCGCAGGCAAAATCTCTGTGTTGATCTTGATGCTATCTGAAATTTGGTCATGCCCATCCATATCCTCGTAGAGAATTTCACTGTTCAGAGAATAGGGTTTTGGGGTTGCCTCCTCATCCACATCCATATCAAAAGCTGCAACAGCACTTTCTCCAGGGTTTAAGCTTCCAAGGTAAGCCTGATCGTCCGTGGTACTGAAGGGATCGCCCGCACTTACTCGTACCGTAGCATCCTTTGCAGGCTCTTCTCCTATATTTTTATAGGTAACGTACAGCATACCTCCGGCTTCTGGATAAAGTTCTCCTTTGACTTCACTTGCCTCAAAGTAGGGTTCTCTTTTAACCTGCACTTCTATGGTTTGAGTCTGGGTTTTGTTTTCATACCAGAGTCCTACTTCATGGTTGATTATGCCCCCAATATCCTTATTAAAATCGTCTCCACTGACCTGAACGTTAGCTTGGTGTGCGTATGAAAGTTCAAGGGTGAGAGGATAAGTTCCAGCTGGGGCATTTTTGCTGATTTCGATGGTGAATTTAGAAGGACTTGCAGCCTCTTTTCCTTGTTTCAAGGTTCCCGCTTCTTGGGGGCCGGATTTAACCTTGATATTCGGATCTTCAGATCTGAGAGTTGCAAGAATGCCTATGGCGGTTACGGCTTGGGCTTCGTATTGCATTTCAGCTTGTTGAAGGGCTCTATCCACCACTTCATCTTCAAAATCAAGATCTTTTTCGGATCTAAATCCAGAGATCATTCCCTTATTCATCATCTCAATGTTTAGCGTTACTGTATCTCCTCTGGAAAACTCGTTATCTCCAAGCAGTGTAGCACTGATATCGGGTCCTCCAAAGACTGTGTAATAGTTATCCCCAAAATCAAAATGTTCGGGGAGAGCAGCCTGTGCGGGGAAGGCTACAAATCCGAACATAAACAGAACTGCGACCGCAGCGCCAAATCCTTTTTTAATCATTCTCATCACCTGATGTATTTTCATCGCTGTATTTTTTCCTGTTCCTGAATATGTTTACTATCTGGAATATCCCTACAAGAATTATCAATATGATCGCAATTCCAAGCGTACTGAACCTTTTTTCTGAGGCTTCCATGGGGGTGTCTAGCTTCAAATTTTCCGAAAATTTAGTTTCTCCGTCTGAATCAATATACCTGATCTCACTGTCGATTCCATACTGTTTTACTACAGCTTCGGGCTCCGCCGTGATTTTGAAACTTGCGGTTTTACTCTCTCCTGGGCCTACATCTCCAAGTCTTACAATAGACTTTTCACAGCTTAAAGGACTCATAACAACAATACGAGCCATTGCGTCTTTTGCCGTTGTTTCCCTGCTGTTTTTGTATGTGACTTCTATATTTTGGCTTTCTCCTTGTTTGAGGCTGCCTGTAATTTTTGTAACCTCAAATTTTGCTTCCTCTTGGATTGAAATCGGCAGAGAAAGGCTTGCATTCTTTTTTGAGTATTCTCTTGTGTATGCTGTATCTGTAAGCCCTAGCTGGATTACAGCTGCTGTTGCGGTTCTGACGTTTGACTGGTATTCATAGCTTATTGGAAGTTTAAACTCATAAACTCCCGCAGGCGCATCAGCATCGACTTTTAGAGTGAAGCTGAGGGTTTTACTGTGTCCAGTTTCAAGTTCTTCGACGGTTCGGATACTTGTTGTAGGCTCAACCTCAAAATAATCGTTTTCAGGGCTCAAGGTTACCCTAAGATTTCTGGCGGTTGTACACTCCTTTTCTTCTTCCATTTCGTTGAGGGCGAGCATGTCTTCGGTTTCGTTTTTAACCTTGTTTTTGTTAACCCCAAGTCTTTTAAAGCCTTCTACAACGCCTTTGTTTACGAGTTTTACCTGGATGTCTGCAAGTTCTCCTCGCCTAAACTCAGGATCCCCTACAACACAGGCCTGGATTAGAGGCTCTCCGTAACTTCGGTAGTAATCCACTGTGTATCCGTAATCCGGAATCAGAAAATTTACTTCCTCGTCCTCGTCATCTCCGAGAGCCGGAGTTGTGCCTATCAAAAGGGCCATGAGGAGAACTGCAAAGGTTCCACATAGTTTTCTTATTTTTTGTATTGTCTGTTTTCTGGGCTCTTTCATTGGATCTCGGCCCCCTGGACTTTACTCTTCTTCTGTTTTTGCAAAGCCTGCACCCCTTTTCTTCTGTCCCGCCAGGAGTCCAGGATAACGATTAAAGGCGGGAAAACCATGAAGGTGGCTGTGAGGGCGAGCAAGACATCAATTACCGTAACTTTTCCAAAATTGCTGACTATGGAGAAAGGAGAGGCAATCAGAGCGGAAAATCCAAAGACTGTTGTAGCCCCGGAAGCTATAATGGCAGTTCCAATTTTTGTACTTGCCATGTGAATGGCTTCTATAGGAGAAGCGCCCCTTTCCTTTTCTTCGAAATACCGTTCCATCATGAGAATCGAATATTCGGATCCGACCCCCAAGATCAGGGCTCCAAGAGTTGCGGTCATGGGGGTATATTCAATGTTCATATAGCGCATGATCCCTCCAGACCAGCCTATGACTATAAACATTGGAATGACTGGGGCCAGGGCTTTTAGCCAATCTCTGTATACGAGGAGCAAACCCCCAAGTACGAGGGCCAAACCCAGGAAAGTCATTTGCACCCTGCCGCTTGTAAGAGCTGAAATTACCTCTATGAAAACTACAGAATCTCCAGTGATCGTTATACTGGTTCCGGGAGGAGGTTGTAGCCAGCGAATGTCCTCTTCTACGACATTTTTTAATTCTTCAATTCCGGTAACCTTAATGTCTGCTACGGCTCGCCCTATATTAAAGTTCAAAAGCAGCATATTTCGGCCATATATATATTGGCTTTTCTTGTATTCAGGAAGCTGTTCATATATGGCTTCAACCTCGGCTTTTGTATCCGGAATTGTTCCGCCATTGTATTCTTTTACAAGCGGCACAATACTTTCTGCACTATAAATGTGTCCTCTTCCTTTTACCTCGTGCTCGCCAAAACTATCCATCCATTTTAGAACTTCAGGATCTGCGCTGTCCTTTACCCTGAGAATGAGATTCAGCTCATTATCTCCTCCCATGATATCTCCCATATGTTCTAAGGCTACAAGGGCTGGCATGTCCTGCGGGACAAAGGTTTTGACATCGGTTTCAATGTCTACAGCCTGGTCGGCATAGATGCCTCCAAAACAGAGGAGCACTGCAACTCCGAGTACAATTACATCATATTTTATCGTAAAGTTTGTCCCTTTTTTAAGCAGTCTTTCAAGTAAGCGGATATCGTCTTCCTTTTCCGCTTTTTCCGGGATTTTTGCATTTCTTTTTTCGACAGCCTTTCTTAGAGGGTTTTTCTCTGCGAACTTATCAAAAGTAACTATGGTGATTACGCCCACAAAAAGAGCTGAGAGATAACACATCACTGTCCCTATCAGAAGCAGTTTTCCAAAATCCTGAATCATGGGCACTGATGAAGTAAAAAGGGATACAAAACCAAGGGCTGTCATACAGAGTGCTATGAGCACTGCAGGACCGGTATGGCTTACCGTTTCTACAACGGCTCTTTTTCTGGCTCCTTTATGTTTATGCAGTTCTTCTTCAAGCCGGTTATGAATCTGGATGGCATAGTCGATTCCGACTCCGATTAAGACAGGGAAAGCCGCCATGGAGACCATTGACAGAGGAATATTGAGAAATCCCATGATTCCAAAGGTATAGATAATTCCCAGCAAAACAACTGGCAGAGGCAGAAGTCTCC
>JAQUFK010000161.1 GCA_028684695.1 Methanosarcinaceae archaeon
TTCTGGAAGAAAACCCTAAAGAACTTGAAAAACTAAAAGAATATGATGGGATCCTTATTCCAGGGGGTTTTGGGGAACGCGGAACCGAAGGCAAGATGCTTGCAATCCGCTGTGCCCGGGAAAACGACATTCCATTCCTTGGAATCTGTATGGGAATGCAGCTTGCGGTAATCGAATTTGCAAGAAATGTCGCAAAGCTTGATGGCGCAAACTCGACCGAATTTGATGAAGACAGTCCTTATCCTGTAATTGATATCCTGCCCGAACAGGCTGGAGTCGACACTTTAGGCGGGACTATGCGGCTTGGAGACTATGAAGCAAGCCTCAATAAAGGCTCGTTAGCTGAAAAAATTTATGGGAAGAGCCAGATCGTAGAACGCCACAGACACAGGTACGAAGTCAACCCCGAATTTGTAGATAGACTCCAAGCGCTGGGATTGAGCTTTTCCGGCAAAAATAAAAACAGAATGGAAATTGCTGAAATCCCAAAAAAGCGCTTTTTCTTTTCTTCCCAGTTCCACCCTGAGTTCCGATCAAGACCTGGAAGGCCATCTCCTCCTTTCAAAGCCTTTGTTGCAGCAATGTGTGAGTACAGAAAAGCAAAAGAAGGAGAAGCACATAAGAAAAAATGAAGGCCTTTTTGCCTTCTTTTATTAAAAACCCTTTTTTTTCCAAGTCTTCCAGGGCTTAGTTTTCCTTTTCCCTGAAAGCTTCCTTTACAATTTTCACAGCGCAGAGTTCTCCACACATAGAACAGGCTTCACTTTCCGTATTTCTAGCCTCCCGAACCTTTCGGGCTCTTTCTCCATCTATTGCAAGCTCAAACTGTTTTTCCCAATCCAGATCCCGACGAGCATAGGCCATTTCAGTATCCTGTTTCCGAGCTTTTGCGCGCGGTCCTTCTTTTACCAAATCGATTGTGTGAGCTGCAATTTTTGTGACCAAAAGCCCTTCTTTTATATCTTCCTTTGTGGGAAGAGCCAGGTGTTCTGAAGGAGTCACCATACAAAGGAAATCCGTACCATACATCCCGGCAACTGCGCCTCCTATAGCCCCTGTTATGTGGTCGAAGCCTGGGGCAAGATCTGTTACAAGGGGGCCGAGCAGATAGAGAGGAGCTCCATCACAGAGTTCTTTCATGCCCCGAACGCTCAGCTCAATTTCATTTAAGGGCACGTGCCCAGGCCCTTCCACAAAGCTCTGAACATTGGCAGCTCTACAACGTTTTACGAGTTCTCCGAGCGTGATAAATTCCATGAACTTGGGCCGATCCGAAGCGTCATGCAGGCAGCCCGGACGCATGCCGTCTCCGAGACTTAAGGTTAGATCATATTCCTTTGCAAGCTCTAGGAGATAATCAAATTCGGTATAAAAGGGGTTGTCTTCTTCATTATGGAGCATCCAAGCCAGAGTAAATGATCCTCCCCGGCTTACCACGTGCATGATACGCTCGCTTTGCCGGAGTCGTTCAAGGGTGTTTTGATTTACGCCTGCATGGATGGTTACAAAATCCACCCCTTGCTCAGCATGCTTTCGAACAGCGTTGAACAAATCGTCTGAGGTCATATCCACAACAGCTTTTCTGGAAGCTGCGGCCTGATAGATCGGCACGGTGCCTACAGGAATTTCAAGGGCTTTAAGAATCCGCTCACGAATGCTGTTTAGATCGCCTCCGGTAGAAAGGTCCATGACCGCACTTGCTCCGAATTCCTGGGCAACAAGGGCTTTTTCAACCTCAGCTTCGATATCAACATAGTCACGAGAAGTTCCTATGTTGGCATTGATCTTGGTGCTCATATACTTTCCAATCCCAACAGGTCTGGTCTTGCGCCTGAGGTTTTGGGGAATGGCTACCAGGCCCTTTGCAACACAGGAACAGAGGGTTTCGGCCTCGATTCCTTCGGTTTCGGAAACGGCCCGGATTGCGGGAGTAAGAATTCCCTTTTTTGCATCTTCCATTAGTGTCATTGTAACTCCGTAGAACTTATGTGGATATGGGTTTATAAATTTGAGAAAATAATAATAATAATAATAATAATAATATTTAACTGGAAAGAGAAGTTTAATTTGAACTTGTTTATTGAAAGATAAGCAATGAGTTTCAAAGCTATAGCCTAGGAATATCAAAGCTATATCAAAGACATGCAAAGTTTAATGATAAAGGAATAAGTTATGTCTATCTGGCTTGAGAGTAGAAGAGTATCCAGATATATAGTTTTTCATGTTGATTCCAGTTTGGGTATGACCCATATATGTGAACTACCCCTTAGTCTTCAGCTCAGGGGTAGTTCACATTTTAAAACCTCGTTAGAATCAGAATAATAAGCCCATTCAAACTCTCCATCAGATATAGATATGTATTCTCTTTCGGAACCTGCTACTTCAAACTTTATTATTTTTTTTATCCAGTTAGGCTGCTTATAAATAATTTTTTCTTTACTTTCTGATTTTTCTCTGTTAGTATAGATGGCTGTGAACTCAGTGTATGAATAATCTTTAAGCTTTTTCTGATTCTGCTCTACGTTTGTTAGAATCTCATTGACAGTTAGATTTGCCTGTTCGTCTGTGGCCTCTTCGAAAGCTACATTTTTTCCAGATAGCCAGATAAAAAGAGAGTCAGAGATCCTAGAAAAAACAAAGCTAGTGCTTTTTTTGGAGCTTTCATATTTATTACTTATGCTATATTTTCATAGCATAACTCTGTTTACTTATTTATTGACTCTCCTATAAAATAGCAAAAACCATAAGAAAAAAAAGAGCCAAAAGTTTAAAAAATAAGATGGAAGAACCATTCCAAATGAAAACCCAACAAATAAGAAACAAAATAGACCGTATAAAGAAGAAAAACCCTGCAAAATTCTGCAGGGTTTTTGGTCAATCCCTTCCTTAAACTGCTTTTAGGGAAAACTTAAAACATATTGGGGCCTGGAGCCATTGCATCGTAGGAGCTTGCCCTATGTTCGGGCTTGACATCCTGAATAGCTTGGCGCTGGGCTCTGAGCATACTGTCTACCTTGAGCACCATTTCCGCAGCTTCTGAGCCTGCTTTGACAGAATTAAGCTTTACTCTGAGCGGATCGATTACGCCTTCATCAAGCATGTTTTCGGCCTTTCCTGTAAAAACATTAAGCCCTGCATTTTTATCCTCAGTATGCTTTGCTCTGAGGTTTAAAACGGAATCGATTGAATCAAGCCCTGCATTTCTGGCAATAGTCCTCGGAATTTCTTCAAGCGCATCCGCAAACGCCAAGAAGGAAAGCTGTTCTCGGCCCCTAATTCCTGCAGCCAGATTCCGCAGAGCAAGGGCAACTTCAATTTCCGTAGCTCCTCCCCCTGCAACTACCTTGCCGTCTTCAAAGACAGATTTTACAACCCAAAGCGCATCATCTAAGGCACGCTCGACATTGTCAATCACATGCTCGGTTCCGCCTCGGATGATGATAGAAACGGCTTTTGGATCCGCACAATCCCGTAGATAAGTTTTACCCTGATCCCCTTCTCTTTCCTGTTCAAGCAGCCCTGCAGAACCGAGATCTTTTGCCTCAAGCTCCTTGATATTTCGGACAATCCGAGCCCCGGTTGCCTTTGAAATCTGCTGGAGAGGTTCAGCTGGGACCCTGCGGGTTACAAAGATTCCCCTGCTCTGAAGATACTCGGCAATCCGGTCGTCCACTCCTTTTCCGCAAAAGACTGCGTTTGCTCCGGCTTTTAGAATGTAGTCTGCCATTTCGAGGAGACTTTTTTCTTCCTCTTCCACAAATAGTCCCATCTGTTCAACAGAAGTAATCTGGAGTTTTGACTTATTAGCGGTCTTTCCAACTTCCATCGGAGTATCGAGAAGTGCAATCTTTGCAGCTTCGATTTTGAGGGGGAAATTGCGATCCAGAGCCACTTTCTCAAGCACAACTCCTTCCACAAACTCAGAGTCTTCAATTCTGCCTCCGACCTCTTTAGAAATCTGAATGCGCTTTATATCCGCAATTCCTCTTTCTTGGATAGCTAAAATTGCATCTGATGCGAGGTTTGCAATAAGGCTATTGTATTTCTGAGTAGCTTTTCCTGTAATTGCAGTCTCTGCGGCTTTTCTAAGCATCGCCTCTTCTTCTTCTCCAACAGGGATGGCCAAGCCCTCAAGAACCTCAACTGCTTTTGAGGCCGCAAGCCTATAGCCCTTAATAACGATTGTGGGGTGTACACCTCTTTCAATAAGTTCTTCGGCTTTTTCAAGCAAAGCTCCGGTAAAGACTACGGAACTAGTGGTCCCGTCTCCTGCGGAATTTTCAAGGGATTCGGCAACCTCAACTACCATCTTGGCAGCAG
>JAQUFK010000025.1 GCA_028684695.1 Methanosarcinaceae archaeon
CTTGTCGAAGATGGATGAGGTTAGTGCAATCGTTGGAAACATTAACAACCTTAACATAACTGCTCCCACAACCAATCCAGCTTGGCCGGAAGGATTCGAGGAGTTGGATATATCGGGGTTGCTGCCATAAATTCCGATACAAGCTCCTTTCTTCTTAAAAAGTTTATCAAAAAACTTTGAAAAACTCACTTTTACTCGTTTTATCACACTCATAGGTTCCCTCCCTGAGAGAAAGTATAATCTTCTTTTAGGGATACTCCATGTGTCGTTTTTTACATGTAAGTGGATGTTTTTCATAGATATTCATTTTGTGATAAGTATTTACTGTATTCAGTCTATTAAATTAAGTATATTAATAATTATCATTTGTGTATGTCCAACCTTTTTCCCAGCTTTCCTGTATAAATTGAGCTGAAGCAGCTATATTTTAATAAATATTAATATAAGTATCAAGTATCTTAAGATGCAAGACGCTCGTTTTAAAGCCTGGGATCGGGCTCATTAAGGGCTCATTAAAGCGCGGGAGCATACATTAAAAAATTCCTGAATATAACATTAACTCTCAAATTAATGAATTAGGTATATATGTTATTTTTGCTATCTGCTGGCTTATTGCCCGGAGGCTCTCAAGCTGCCATATAACTTAATAAAAAAAGAGATACATAATATAATTTCTTACAAATATATATGCTTATTAAATGTATGTTAGCTTAGGGGAGATTCTAATGGGATCCAGAAAGGAGAATAGAGCTGCTTTTAAAAAAATTCTGCTACTGCTTATTATAACAAGCTGCACCCTAATTGCGGCAGGTCCGCCTGCAAGTGCGGATTCGGAAAACGGGGCCGAACCACTCCTTTCAAAAACCCCATTGGAAATAGAAATTGCAGTAAATCCGGATAAAAATGCAAATTGCCTGAAGGCCTCAGAAAGAGGAGCAATAAAGCTTGTGGTCCTTGGCTCTTCAGCTCTTAATGTCACGGGAATTGATCCGGATTCTTTAAAAATAAGTTCGGAAAAGAACGCCGCAGTCGTCTACCCCTCTGCTTTTATATATGAAGATATCTCAGAAGATGGCTTTGAGGATCTTGTGCTGGAAGTGAATTGTCATAAGATGCTTGTGGAGCTTGGAATAAGAAACTGTTTCTGCAATAGTATTCCTTTAAATGTTAGAGGAGAACTCAAAGACGGAAGCTCAGAAATAAAAGGCACGGGAATGACTTTAATCCTTCCAAGCTTGCTCTAAAAATCGAAAAAATTGCCTTTCTTAAAAAGTGCTTCTATTTTTGGCCGGGCTTTATCCAAATTTGACTTGTATTTTACCCCTGATTTGGGTTTAGCCTTTTTTCTTTTTTACACAATCCTTTAATTTTTCTTCCAGCCGGATCCGGGAAATGAAGACCCCAAACTGGGTTGCAATAGTTTCAATAACCGTTCGGACATGGTCTGAAAGTTCGTATTCAACCTTGGAGGTTAGATAAAAAGCAGCTATGATTTTTTGTCCGTGTTTGACGGGAATGAGGGCTGTAATTCTTAAATCTTCCTTTTTTAAGTGCTCGTCCCTTGAGGTCAGGAGAAGATCTATATGTTGCTTGTAAATAGGTTGCCCAATCATTACAAGTTTTGTATTTGGAGAATTTGCACTGTAGGAGGAGGCATGCTGAACAAAATTGGAAGAAAGACCTCTGTGAATAGCCAGTCTCATATCCCCGCTTTCTTCATCGATCAAATAGATGCCTCCGGCATCAATCTCATCGATCTGGAGACAGGAATCCAGCAGAATTTCCAAAGTTTCGTGAAGGTCAATAGAGGAGCTGAGCGCAATTCCTAAATTTCGCTGAATATAGAGTAATTTTTCCTCCCGCTTTCTCTCAGTAATATCCAGAATTATCCCTTTTAAATACCTTACGACTCCGTTTTTATCTGCTTCGATAAAGGTTCTTTCATCAACCCAACGGCTCTCCCCAAACTTAGTAACTATCCGATATTCCTGAGAAAAATCCGTACACCCTTCCTCAATCCGTCTGGAAAGTTCCCGCTCAACACGTTCTAAATCATCTGGGTGGACGATATTTCCATATAGAAGTTTTCCTGTCGTAAACTCTTCCACATCATAGCCGAATTGCCGTATGTGTTCGGAGACGAATTCCGCAGGCCAGTATTTCTGAGGTTTCCATAAAAATACAGTAACAGGAACTTTATTGACGACCGAAACCAGCTCTCCTGCCATTTCCAGAGCATTGCGCAGGGCCGCTTCGCTAATGTCAAAACCAGAGCCTGACATAATAGAACAATTATTTTTACTTGAACCAGTTTTATTTCCGTTATTTCGACTAAAACCGGCCCTGTTCAAGTTCAAAGCCATTATCTTCTCCCTTACTCCTTTTTTCAGGCTTTTCTGCTGCTCAGGCGCAGAAATTACCCAGACATAGATATTTTGATCTGAATAAAAAAACACCCGAAAGATTAAAAAGCTTGTGCTTTTGTTGACCTATATATAATTGAGAAATTGTAGGAAGCCCATAGTGAAAAATTTGGAAAATTCTTTTTTAAAAAAATGAGACCTCATTTCCGTCGGTGTAATACTTTTATAAATTTTTGCACCTCATCCTCTCGCCAGCCATCAATTAGTTCCTGAAGGGCAGCCTCCCTCACAAATTTGTCAGTTTCGCTTGCAGCAACCTCCATTAAAAGCTCAAGGGTACCGGGCAAAGCTCCCCAACCTTTTGCAAGCTCCTGAAGCGCAACAATCCGAACTAGATAACTGCTATCCTTAAGCGATAGTTCATGAATTATATCAAAAATCTCAGATTCGTTTTTCCAGAGGCTTGCTAAATCCCGGATTACAGCCTGCCTGTTTACACAGTTTTCCGCAGTTTTTTTCCTTTCCTTAATTCTATCAAAGAGGCTGGAAACAGAGGTTTGAGGCTTCTTTGGCTTTTCCTGAAAAAAAGATGTAGGGCTTTGAGACATTTTATTCACCTGTATTAGTCTAGTCTTAAATTGTGAACTCGCCCCGAATAATGCCTCAGGAGCTTCCTGGTTCATCCCTTTAACTTTTGTTTATAAGTCCTCCGGCCCTTCCCTGCGTTCCGCAGGGGTTACAATCCAATTAGATTTTGATTAATGAGCGCAAACTTTTTGATATTGATGGCAGCATTAATATTCCTATAATGTTTTGTTTTACAGTCAGGATACGTCCATTCTCTCTTTTTTAATGTTAATTCAGAGTTATGAAAGCCACAAACATTACAGATTTTTGAGGAGGGCTCAAATTGTCCAATTCTTAACAGGGTTTTTCCGTACCATTCGGCTTTATACTCTAACTTGGCTACAAAACTACTCAATTTAAAACAGCTTTATCTTCTCCAAGCTTAGGAAGTTTCACAATATCTTTTTCAAAAGCTGCGAAATAGCTTTGAGGAACAGGAAAAACCTGGATAGGATTTTTCTTTGATTTGAAGTTTGGAAAACCCTTTTTCTCTCTGAAAAACCTTGTAAAAGCAGATTCAAGGTTTCGAGTCATTCCTTGCAGGGACTGAGAATTTATTTCTTTTAGCCATTCCTTTTCCTTTTTGAGAATGGGAATTTGCTTGTTAAGCTCAAACTGAGAAATTGATTTTCCAGTTTGCTCATACGTTTATTTTGAGGTTTAAAGCCCAATTATAGAGATAATACCTACAGCTTCCGAGATGTTTTTCCAGTAAAATTATCTGGGCTTTGGTAGGTTTTAATCTATATTTATAAGCTTTTAACATCGTAGGTATTTATAGGATATAAAGGATTATATATTTTTCAGTAAAATAGAATCTGAACATAAAAGGGTTAAGTTGACACTTCTATCCTCTGATCTAAAGCCTCAGGGGTTTTACGCTACGTTCTATAAAGAAAAAAATAAAAGGAAAAGGAAAAAAGAGATACTGGGTGGGAAAGAGAGAAAGAGGGCATCTGATTTTTAGGATGGGGGATTAATGGGTGGGGAAAAGAAATTTGGAGGAAATTACATGAGAAAAAAAGCTTTTCTCAGATGCCCTCAGCCTATAATAATATGCGATATTATATAAAATTACAGGAATATTGAAAGGCTGCCAAACTCACTGGAAGTACTGTGGATTTTGCCTTTAATTTGGCAGCTCCTTTTAGGAGCAAAATCCCAAAAAATCTCCCTTAAAATTAAAAGGACTTTTCCTTCATCCCATTTTTTCAAACTTTTCTTTTGGAGCTCCACATCTTGGACATTTCCAGGATTTAGGAAGTTCTTTAAACAAAGTCTCAGGATTTACGGCTTGGGAAGAATCCCCACAGGTAGGATTATAGAGATATCCACAATTTATACATCGGTACATTTGATCACCTTAAGTTTTATATTTTCCTGAATTATTCCTCAATTTGAGCAGAAACTTTGGATTCTTTGGATTCTTTGGATTTATTTGGATTTATCAAGCTTAGATCCAACTTCGGAGTTGCATTGCTTCAACAACCCGACCAACAGCCAGTGTATAGGCTGCCTGGCGCATATTCACTTTGTTTTTGAGGGAAAAATCCAGCACCGAATGGTATGCTTCTTTCATCTTTTTTTCAAGCAGAATCTGAACTTCTCGTTCTTCCCACTGCAACCTGTACTGATTCTGGACCATTTCAAAATAAGATACAATAACTCCACCTCCATTGCAGAGGATATCGGGAATCACATGGATGCCCTTATTAAAAAGAATATTTTCCGCGCTTTTTGCAGTCGGGCCGTTTGCAAGTTCGGCCAGAATCCGAGTTTGAAGCTTTTTCGCATTGTTCCCGTTAATAACGTTTTCAAGAGCCGCAGGAATAAGTATATCCACATCAAGCGCCAGCAGGTTTTCATTTGTAATATTTTCTGCTCCCGGATAGTCCCGTACAGAACCTGTGGATAATTTATGCCCTGAAACATCTTCGGGATCGAGCCCAGCTTCGGAGTAGATTCCTCCTTTACTATCGCTTAGCGCAAGCACTTTGCATCCGAAAAGCTTTTTTGCAAGATACGCAGCATGGTATCCTACATTTCCAAAACCCTGTACCGCAACCCTGGAATTTTTCAGACCTATCCCAAGCTCCTCAGCCGCTTCTTTGATTGCATACCAGCCCCCTCTGGCTGTGGCATCGTATCGTCCCGCAGATCCTCCCAGACTTGTGGGTTTTCCTGTAATTGCTCCGAACTCGTTTTTTCCGGAAAGTTTTGAGTATTCGTCCATCATCCAAGCCATGACCTGAGGATTGGTATAAACATCAGGAGCGGGAATATCTCTTTCTGGCCCAATTATCTGATAGATTCCTCGGATATAGGCTCTTGAAATTCTTTCAAGCTCTCGGTGGGAAAGCTCTTTAGGGTTACAGATTACTCCGCCTTTAGCCCCTCCAAGAGGCAAATTATGAAGAGCACATTTCCAAGTCATAAGAGCAGCAAGAGCCCGGATGGACTCTATAGTTTCTTCCGGATGAAAGCGAACTCCCCCTTTGGTTGGGCCAAGAGCCTCGTTGTACTGGACCCGAAACCCTCTAAAAAGCTTTATCGAGCCGTCATCCATGTGGACAGGCAAGGCTACAAAAAGTTCTCTCATAGGGATTTTCAAAAAAGCTTCGATATCGGGCGTGAGCTTAAGTCCCATGGCACAACTGCACAATTGCTCCCTTACGTCCTCAAGAAGGTTGGGCTCACTACTCATTTTACCCCCGCAAAAGAAAGGGGGTTCTGATATTAAAAAGCTATTGGAAACAGAAAAATGGTTTAGGGAAGGAAAAAAAGGAGAAAAAAAGAGAGAAACTTTTAAAATGAAAAAGTAAAAAAAGAAAGTAGAAATGTTTTAAAATAAATTAATAAGCTATGTCAAACATTTAGGAAGGAAACTCCTCGATTATCGAGTCTGACCTTGAGCTTGGCCTTGAATTTGACTATGAGGCTGAAGCCTGCCTGCTAAAGTATGACTGGAAACTTTTTGAGCTTGAAAAGCAGTTAAACATCCTGCGTTATCTTAGTCCCCTGAATGCGGCCCTGGAAAAAGAGAAGTTCATGAAAGCCAGAGCTGCTGGAAAAACCTATAATCCGATCCTAAAATACGAAGCTCTGGGCCCTGAAATAAAAGCCATTTGCAAAGATTTGGAAAAAGTCAGGAGTAGACTTGAAAAATGTGAGCGTTCCCTACTTGCACCTTACCAACTCAAAAAAATAAATAGTTTGTTTTATCTACTCAAACTCTTCCGAATGAGGGAAAAAGCAGGAAAGGATTTAAGGCCTAAGCCTTTGGAAACTTTGAATGGAAAGCAAGCCTCCTTCGAGGAAAAAATAACAAAACTCTACGGAAGCCCTTCTGAAACGCTGCTCCGAACTGCCCGGAATAATTTAAGGCGCTTAAAGGAAGTTGAGGAACTTGAGCATCTGGATTCCAAAGCTCTTCGAGAGGCTTTTGAAAAAAAAATCCGGTTTTTGGGGCTGGATTGGAAACTCAGATCCGCAAGAAGCGGAGGGGCCAAGCTTGCCGTAAATTCATTTCGCAGGGAAATTTATATTGACTCATCGGCTCGTTTTCCAAAAAATAGCCTAAAAAGATATCTTTGCCATGAAATCGGGGGTCATGTTTTCAGGGCCGAAAATGGAAAAATACAACCCTTCAGCCTCTTTCGCTCAGGCTTTCCAGCTTACGGGGAAACCGAGGAAGGGCTTGCGGTTTACAATGAGTACAGATCCGGATTTTTGGATTCCGCAACTCTTAAAAAATACAGTGCAAGAGTTGTGGCCGCAGCCGAGTGTAAGGAAAACTCTTTTTCTGAACTTTTTGAAGCATTTCTTCCATATTTTCCGCCCGATACGACCTATTCCCTTATCCAGCGAGTCAAGCGAGGGCTTTCTGATACAGCGCTTCCAGGAGGCTATACTAAGGATTATATCTATCTTTCAGGGTATGAAAAGCTCAGGACTTTTCTGGAAAACCAAAAATCAGAAAGCGAGGCTCTGAAAGTGCTTTACTGTGGAAAAATAGGGCTTGAGCATTTCAAACTTACTCAGAGCTTACTTGAAGCAGAAGTTTTAAAGCCACCTCGTTTTTTCCCTGAGTTTGAGAAAACGTTTTTGGAAAACCCCTAAAAGAAAACAGTTTGGGTATTTATACAATCATGAATGCTTCTCTTATTATCCAAAGAGATAAAGATCCTTATCCAGATAGATTCCTTTAAATTTATGGAAAGTATTCTCTTCTAATGTACTTGCATGCTTCCGCCTATCGTAGATTTCCACTAATACCAGATGATTCCCAAAAAAAACTTTTTTTGATTGGCGGAAGCAAAGTGCAAGCTAGAGCTAATTAGAGCTCTATTATCAATCTTTTTCCCATTTCTTCCTATCCCTTTCACCTATTCTTTTTCCTTTTCCTCAAATTTCCCTTTGCTGACCCTTTTTTCAGATGTTGTTTTCTTTCAAGCTTACTTTTTAAAGAAATCCACTAAAGCTAAAATTTAAGAAGGAGTTTACTAAAGCTCCAATATACGCAATGTTTTTAAGCAACTTAAGGGTTTTATGGATCTGATTGACTACTTGTACAGATTAGCCTTTGTATCTTGATTACGTTCAGCAAACCATTCAAAATTCTATTTCCGCAAAAGGAGCGGAATATCTGATCATCCAATCTAATAATCCTAGACAGAGGATTGACAAAAATGCAGTACCAGGCAACAGTAAAAATTGAACAGAAACCAGGCATGCTTGATCCTGAAGGCACGACTGTTAAAAGAGCCCTTGAACATCTTGGCTACGCAAGTGAGAGCGTAAAAACCGCAAAACTTTTCGAAATTGTACTTGAAGCCGAATCTGCCTCAGCTGCGAAGCAACAAGTCGATGAGATGTGCCAGAAACTGATTGCAAATCCGATTGTCGATAAATACAGCATCGAAATCGAAGAGAAGAAATAAAAATCGGAAAAAACCGGAAAAAGAACATCGAGGAAAAGAGAATGAAAATTGCCATCATTCAGTTCGGAGGCACCAACTGTGATCTTGACGTTTTGCACGTTTTAAAGGATGTCATGGGTCTAGAGGCTGAAACAGTCTGGTACAAGCAGGAAGTCCTGAACGGTTTTGACGGGGTAGTAATCCCTGGTGGTTTTTCCTACGGAGACTATCTTCGAGCCGGAGCTATTGCAGCTCGCACCTCCATTATGGATTCTGTAAAAAAGCTTGCTGCCGAAGGAAAACCTGTCATGGGTATCTGCAACGGTTTTCAGGTTCTTACCGAAGCTAGAATGCTTAAAGGAGCGCTGACTACTAACGCATATCCAAAATTCAGGTGTCACTGGGCCAATCTTAGAGTGGAAACCCTAGATACTCCTTTTACCTCCAGATTTAAAGAAGGAGAACTCATAAGCTTGCCCATAGCCCATATGGAAGGTAAATTCTACGCTGAAGAAGCGGATCTGGCTGAACTTGATGAAAATGAAAGAGTAGCTTTTCGTTATGTGGATGAAAACGGAAAGGCTACGGAAGAGGCAAACCCTAACGGTTCCATCGAAAACATAGCAGGTATTGTAAACGAAGGCAGAAACGTTCTCGGCCTGATGCCGCACCCGGAAAGGGCTTCAGAAGCGATCCTAGGCTCAGAGACTGGCCGAAAGCTCTTCGAGTCGATGGCAGATTATATCACAGAGAACTTCTGAGTTCTCTATTTTTTATCCTCTATTCTCATTCTCTATTCCTATCCTCCATTATTATCTATTATAATAGATTATAATTTATTATAATAGATTATAATTTATTATAATAGATTATAATAGATAATAATCTCATATCTCATACCCTTAATTTTCCAAGCCTTCCTTACTTTATTTCTAGTCAGAACCTTTTTTTAGAAAAATTCTTTCAATACCTATATAATTAACAGAAATTATTATAAAAATAAATTTTATTATTTAATATCTATATTAGGGGGATCCTCATATGAAACTTAAGAAGAGTAAAAAATCAATTTTAAGTATTGTTCTAAGTTAGATTCTTATCTTGCTTCCGATCCTGTTTTTTATTGGAGCTGCTTCGATTCCTGCAGCCGGAAAAACAATTAGTGTAGATGACAGTGGAGGAGCAAATTATACAAGTATTCAGGAGGCCGTATCCAGTGCAGAGGACGGGGATTTGATTCTCATCTATCCAGGCATATATGCGGAAAACCTGAAGGTTTATAGGGAACTGAACCTTGTCTCAGCAGCTGGGCCGAAAAGTACTTTTATCATATCCAATGACCCAGACGCGGACGTGCTTTATGTAACAGCCGATAATGTACGAATTGACGGCTTTACAGTACTTGGGCTTTTAAGTGATACTGGCAGTATTTCAGAAAACAAGTGGCCTGACGGTCCTTCAGGGGTTTTTCTGGACGGGGCCAACAATTGTGAGCTTACAAACAATACCTTTGCAATAAACGATATTGGCATATCCCTTCAGGACTCAAACAACAGTAACTTACACAAAAACATAGCTGTAAGAAATTACTGGGATGGCATCGATTTGCTAAATTCCAATGGATGTAAGCTCTATCAAAACCTTGTGGCAGGCAATGGGCGGGGAATTTTTATTGGAAATTCTACAAACAGTTCGCTCTTAAGTAGCAGTGTGCTTGCAAATAACGAAGGCATAAACCTGCAGGCGAGCAGGGATTGTTTCCTGGAAGGTAACCGGATTTGCGGCAATGAACTTGGAATTTATGTGGAAGAGGCCAAAAACAATACCCTGAAGAACAATATCCTTGAAACAAACTTTATAGGAGTTATCCTAAAGGAGGCCGAGGAGAACCTGTTCTATGAAAATCATTTTGCTTCCCGAGAGCAAAATGCAATCGATTACGGAACTAATATCTGGAACAGCAGTGTGGGCAATTTTTGGAATGATTACAGCGGAAAAGATGCTGACAAGGATGGAATTGGAGATACGCCCTATATCATAAACGAAAGCACAGGCAGTTTTGATTATAGACCCTTAATAGGCTATTCCGTCCTCTCTTCCGGCAGTCCCGAACACAATTTTACGGGGAATTTTTCATTGAGTTTTCCTTTAAGGACCTAACATTGGATTTTCAGACTCGAAAGGCTCTCTTTTGAAGGCAGCCCAAGGGCTGCCCTAAAATTTATATACCAGCTTTGAACCCCCTTGAATCTTTAGTCCAGGGGAAGTTTTCCTCCGGAAAGTATAGCAAAAAGGAAACTAGCGAAGTAAAAAAAATATTACTGCGTTTTAAAAAGAAAAAAAACGAACGGACAGAAAAAAGAGAATTAAGAAACCTCTGAATAGGGGTAATTTTTGAGATGTTAGGAAGGTTGAGGTCTTTTCAGCGAACTTTCCGTTCGTATAAATACAAACAATCCTAGATACATATATTTTTCGTATTTGTACGAACAATAAAGGGAAGCTGCAAAGAATTAGAAAAATAGGAAACATTATAAAAAAAGGAAAGAAATAAACTACAGCTTTAAATGCTATCCAGCCTTTTTTAAGTCAAAAAATAATTCTTAAAAATTATTCTTATACTTATCATGGTGAATTTTTCATGAAACAGAGGCTTTATAAATATTATCCAGAAGATTTTGGGGAACTGAAGGTTGCCGTTTTGCATATGGACCTTACTTTTGATGTGTATGAGGATCGAACAAACGTAAAGAGCCTTTTAAGAGCCAGGACGCTTTCAGAACCTATTGAAAAACTTGAATTGAATTGCAGGGAGCTTGAAATCCGAGCCGTAAGCTGTCTTCAATATGAAATAAATTACAGGTACAGAAAAACCGAAGCTCTTCTGGAAATAAATTTCCTAAGCCCGGTTCCGCCTAAAACGGAATTTACCCTTGTAACCGATACGCTATGCAGGCCCACAAAAAACCTCCTCGAAGGGCTATACTATGACGAAACGCCTGCAGGAGCTCCCCCCCAGCAAATTACACAGTGTCAGCAGTGGGGGTTTCAAAGGCTTGTGCCCTGCCTTGACGATATGTGCGCAAAGTGCAGCTACAAAACCACTATTATTGCAGACGAAAACTACACTAATCTAATCACAAACGGAGACGTTGTCAAAGAACGCGAATCTCTTGGAAACGGGCGGACCAAAATCGTATACGAAAACAGCATAACCCCCATGGCTCCCTACCTGTTTTTCTTAGGTGTTGGAACCTACGAAACCTTCAAGCGGGAATTTGAATATCCTGACGGAGAGACTTTCAGGCTTGAGCTTCTTGTACCTCCCAAATCTCCTGCAGGACCTGCCGAGCAGGCCCTTGATATTCTTTATGATGCGGTTATGTGGGTCTACCTTTTTACCGGACCTGAACAAGCTGACGTAAAAAAACTCGCAGTCCGAAAGCAGCTCTGGGAGCTTCTAAGAAAGAGAGACTGGCTGAAAAGAGAAGGCACAGATGAGCAGAAACTTGCAGCCCTTAGAAAAGAAATTGCAGAACTTAACTCCGGGCTGGTTCCGGGCTACAAGTATACAGGGACCGTTTACCGGGAAATCGGAATGCAAAACTCAGATTTTGGAGGCATGGAAAACGTAGGCAACACAACAATTACCACCAATCGCATCATGCCTTTTTCGGAAATTACGGACCCTGCATTTGAATACATGATCAGAGTCAAGGTTCACGAGTACTACCATAACCTAAACGGCTCTGAAGTTACCGGAAAAAGTCCCTTTGAAATCTGGTTAAACGAAGCTGTGACTGTGCGTGTGGAAGATCAATACCACGCTTTTCTCTTCGGAGAAGCTTACAGCCGCCTACAGCGGGTGCTTGAGCTTCTGGCCCCCGGGTCTGGCACCTTTGCCCTTGATACAGGAGCAGCTTCCATGCCAATTATCCCGGAAGGTTTCAATGATCCAAACGACTTAATCACAGCTGTCACTTATGTAAAAGCCCCCGAATACGTGCGCATGGTCGAGACTCTTATCGGAAAAGAAGCTTTTTCCCGAGGCCTTGCAGCTTACTTTAAAAAATTCCGGCACGGAAACGCTACGACTGAGGACTGGATTTTGGCCATGGAAGAAGCAAGCGGAGAGCCTCTTCGAGAAATGGCCAAAGTCTGGCTAAAACAAACAAAATATCCTTTAGTGGACGTCAAAACGGAATACGAGGAAAAAAACAGAAAGTTTACCTTCTATCTCAAGCAGCGGAAAGGAGGCTCTGAGGGGACAAAACCCTGGGACTTTCCATTCCGGGCAGCCCTTGTGGCCGAAGACGGGAAAGATATTGCCGAAGTCCTTGAAAGAGTTTCTGGGGAAAAGGCGGAAATCGTGCTTGAAGCTGTAGACAAACCTGCATTTTTATCCCTTAACCGGGGCTATGCTTGCTATGGAAAATTTTATTATGAGGCAAAAGAGTCCGAACTGCTGCTTCAGGTCAAAAAAGATAGCGATATAATAGGTAGGTATACAGCCTTTTACACGCTCACGGACCGGGAAAAACTCAGGCTTCTCAAAGCCCCAAAAGCAAAACCTACCTCAAGTTTTATCGAACTCTATTACAAACTGCTCAATGATAGAGAACTCCTTGAAAAAGCCGGAGGACAATTCCTTAGAATTTTTGAGTCTGTTGAAGCCGAGAAATTTGCCCACCGCTACCAGGCCCTCTATGCCGTAAAACAGCGGATCTTGAGTGCAGTTGCCGAAAAGTATACAAATTCCTTAATCTCTCTTTACCGCTATTTTGAGGAGGAATCGATTCCAAGAGATAGCACTCTTGAGGAAGAGGCAAGGACAATTAAAAACCGGCAGGCCAAAAATGTTTGTCTTGAAATCTTGGCAAGTCTTGACACTCCCGAGATCCAAAAACTTATAAAACAGCAGTTTGAAGCCGCCTCTTGCGCTACTGACAAGCTTGCAGCCTTTGCAGCCTACCTAAATAGTTCTGCTCCAGATAAAAGCGAGCTTCTTGAAACGTTTGAGGCTGAAGCCAAGCAGAATCTGGTTAGCTGGGAAGCTTTTTTAGCCGTAATCGGAAGGAATAGTAGCCCTGAGAGTGTGGCCTTTATCCGACGAGCTGAAAGCTCTGAAGCTTTCCGAATCGAGCAAGCCAACGACCAGAGAGCTCTTTACGGAAGTTTCGCCTGCAATCGAAAAATAGCGCTTCAGACCGAAGAAGGCAGGGCTTTTATGGAAGAAACGCTTACAAAACTTGCAGCCGTAAATGAGTATAGCACCGTAAACATGCTCAACGCTTTTGCAGATCTTGACAAAATGGAAGAAAAATACCACGAGCCCCTTGCAAAAATCCTTGTAGGACTCCTTGAAAAGCTCGAGCCTGAACAGAATCCGAGTGTCTATAACAGAAGCAAAAAACTGCTCCTCGGAGCCCCAAAAGCCCTTAAAGCCTATGAAAACGCTCATGGAAAAATTCCGGCCCTTGAGATTAAAATTCCAAAATTTAAATAAATAAAACTCGAAGAAAATAAAAAATCTGGAAGAAGAAGATAAGTTTGTTTCTCTTTTTCCCCATTTTTTCTTTTTATTACTTCATTTTTTTCATTTTTGCAAGCAAACTGCGAGCATGATATATATCCGGATGAAAGAGATATTATAAGAATAGGAAAAAAAGGAGGATATGGGAAACTATGCGACTGAAAAGGCACTAAAGCCGCATGGAGGGGGAAATTTTGGCCTACGCTCCGGAAGAATTTATCTTGGAAGCTTTTTCATTTTTTTTCAGCCTAGTAGGCTCGGCCCTTATTATCTATGGAGGACTGCGATCAACTACCGAGATCTTACTCCGCGAGCTTTTCAAAAAACCCTATGAATATCAGTATATAAGAAAAGAATTGACAAACAAAATCGTCTTTGGGCTGGAGTATTATATAGCTGCAGATGTTTTGGAAACAGTCCTTGAACCTTCACAGGAAGAGCTAATTGTCCTGGGAACTGTGGTGCTTATCCGAACGGTACTCGGATATTTTCTGAGTAAAGAAGTGACTGAGTACCGGCTGGACTAAAGGTGGTTAGAATAAAGCTGGCTAAAATTAAGAGCAGCTTATTGAAAAAAGAGAAAAAAGCAGCTTTATCCGAGAATTAGAGGACAAGGGGGAAAAACCCTGGCAGAACTCTACCTTGTGGGCGCCCTGGGAATTGCGGGTCTTTATATGGCCTGGAATATAGGGGCAAACGACTTGGCAAACGCCATGGGCACAGTCGTTGGGACCGGAGTTCTCTCCATCCGAAAAGTCATTTTCCTTGCAGCCCTTTTCGAGTTTCTGGGAGCTGTCTTTTTCGGACGCAGGGTTACCGAAACCCTTGCAAAAGGAATAGTACCCATAGACCGAAGCGGAGAGCTGGATTTTGCCTTGCCATCCCACACGCTCGCCTTTGGAATGCTAGCTGCAATCCTGGCCGCTGGCTTCTGGGTGACTTTTGCAACCTTGTACAGCCTCCCGGTTTCTACAAGTCACGCAAGTGTTGGAGGAATACTGGGCTTTGGGCTGGCCCTAGCTTTCAGAGGAGTTATCCCTTATTCGCTAATCCATTGGGATGTTCTGATCCGGATTGGGGCTAGCTGGCTTTTCTCCCCCCTGCTAGGAGCAATTTTTGGATACGGGCTCTTTTTGCTGATTCGAACCCTGATCCTGTATCGAAGCGAAGCAGATGTGGAAAAGTACTTTGCAAACCTTCTGATTATAACCGCCTGCTATCTTTCCTTTGCCCACGGCTCAAACGATGTTGCAGGAGCTATAGGCCCACTTTCGGTAGCCCTTAGGGGGCTTGGCCTACTCAGAGGAGAAGAAATTCCAGCCTGGCTTTTTATGCTAGGAGGGCTTGGAATGATATTCGGACTTTCAAGCTGGGGGTATCGTGTAATCGAAACCGTAGGCTCAAAGATTACGGAACTTACACCTTCAAGAGGGTTTGCAGCCCAGTTTGCAACAGCCTCGGTTGTACTACTCCATAGCTATATCTCTATACCCATCTCAACTACCCACATCCTTGTAGGCTCGGTAATCGGAGTGGGTCTGGCTGGAGGCCTTTCAGCTGTGGATTTAAGTGTTATATGGAAGATAATCTTTTCCTGGATAGTAACCGTGCCAGTAGCAGCCCTTACGTCTGCTCTGCTTTTTTTGGGGTTTTTGGAAGGCTTTTGGGTTTGAGGGAAAGGGAGAAAAAAAGTTAGGGAGAAAAGAATTTCAGGAGCAAAGCATGACTGGAAAATATGTGCGTTCAGTAATTGAGGTTTTTGGAAGACCTCCTTTTCTCCCTCTGGAAGAACACTCAAAAAAAGCCCTGCTTGCAACAGAAAAACTAAATGCAGCCCTTAAAGCCTATTTTGCAAAGGAGCCTTCTTTGGAAGTTGTAGAGCGGCTGGGAGCCGAAATAAACGGGCTTGAGCAGGAAGCCGACTATATCAAACAACAAATCCGAACCGGGCTTTCCTCTTCCGTAAAAATTCCCCTTGATCCAAAACTTTTACTTGATTTTTTAACGGAACAGGACTGCATCGTCAACGGAGCTCGAAACGCCGTTTACTGGATGAAACTGCGGGAATATGGAACGCCTGGAGGCCTTCCTCCCCTTTCCTTGGAAATAAGGAAAGGTTTTCTGAAGCTTGGAGCAAAAGTAAGTAAAAGCATTGAAACCTACCACAGTCTTATAAAAAAACTATACAGACTGGTTGCGACCTCTTTTAGCAAACCCCAACTCAAAGCCACTTTTGCGCTGGTGCCAGAGGTATATAGGCTTGAGCAGGAAGTAGACATCCTTGAATCCAAACTCATGAAACTCATATTCAAAGAAGAGCAAAACCTTCACGGAGCCGGAGTAAAACACCTTACCGAACTAGTTGAATTAATTGGAGAGCTTGCAGACAGAGCCTCAAAAGCTGCAGATACCCTGCAAACCATGGTTATCCGACGCTGAAATCAAAATTAAATAAAAGATAAATTCCCGAATTTAAAAGCTAGGCTTTTTAGTTAAAATTCCAATTAAGCCTTAAAAGTTGGTCCATAGCCTTAAAATACATAGTATGATTTAAGAGCGAGGAGCGTGTTTAGAATACAAAATCTTATTATACTCAATTAATATACTAAATCGAAACCCGTAAACGAAAAAAAGCCGTGAACTGAAACTTCTTGATTCAAAAAAGCTTTGATTCAAAAGCCAATTTCCACAGGCTTCAAATTTCCAGTTATTTAATCAGAGACACAGGAGCAATTTAATGTATCACCTTAAGTGTATCGAATGCGGCGCAGAATATCCAAAAGACGAACTGATATACACCTGCAGCAAATGCGACGGGCTGCTCGATGTCATTTATGACTATTCTTCCATCAAACTTGATATGGAAAAACTAAAAAGCGAATGTCCTTCCGTCTGGAAGTACGCAAAACTCCTGCCTGTTGACAGGGAACCTGTGACCATCAAGGAAGGCGGGACTCCTCTTTACAAATGCGAGAGACTTGCTGAAAAAATCGGGATCAAAGCACTTTATGTAAAACATGAAGGCATGAACCCTACTGGCTCATTCAAAGACAGAGGCATGACCGTAGGAGTTTCAAAAGCCCTTGAGCTTGGCATGAAAACCGTAGCCTGCGCCTCGACCGGCAACACTTCAGCCGCCCTTGCAATCTACGGAGCTAAAGCCGGAATCCCAGTAGTTGTTTTGCTCCCAGAAGGAAAAGTCGCCCTCGGAAAGGTTGCTCAAGCCCTCATGCATGGGGCAAAAGTGCTTAGCATCCGCGGAAACTTCGATGACGCCCTTGCTCTTGTGCGGACTCTTTGTTCTCAGGAAAAGATCTACCTGCTCAACTCCATCAATCCCTTCAGGCTCGAAGGCCAGAAAACCATAGGGTTTGAAATTGCAGATCAACTCGGTTTTAAGGTTCCAGATAGAGTTGTGCTCCCCGTAGGAAATGCAGGCAACATCACAGCCATTCATAAAGGATTCAGAGAGTTTAAAAAACTCGGGGTTACGGATGCAATCCCGAAAATGACTGGAATTCAGGCCGAAGGCTCCTGTCCGATTGTAAAAGCTATCAAAAGCGGAGCCGAAAACATTAAGCCTGAAAAGAACCCCGAAACCGTCGCAACGGCTATAAGGATCGGAAACCCCGTAAACGCAAGAAAGGCCCTCCTTGCAATCCGAAAATCTGAAGGAACCGCTGAATCCGTAAGCGATGAGGAGATTATTGAAGCTCAAAAAGACCTGGCCAGACTCGAAGGTATAGGAGTCGAACCTGCAAGTGCAACTTCCGTGGCAGGCCTGAAAAAACTAGTCGATTCCGGAGTTGTCAGAAGAGATGAGACGGTTGTCTGCATCACTACAGGCCACCTTCTAAAAGACCCTGAAGAGGTAATTAAGATCTGTGAACCCCCAATCGTTGTGGATGCCAAGATCGAAGCGATCCGAGAAGCTATTTTCGGGAACTGATTGGGAACTTATTTGAAGATATTAAAACATGTTTTATGGGATTTATATATAATCCCCAAATATTTTCTAAATATTTTCTATTTTTTAAACCCCAGGCAAGAGCGGGCGTGAGTTTAAATGGAGCAGGATTACAGACCACATGAAATCGAAGCGAAATGGCAGAAAAAATGGAAGGAAAGCGGAATTTTCGAAGCCGAACCCGATAAGCGAGAAAAATATTATATCACCATTCCCTACCCCTACCTAAACGGGAACCTGCACGCAGGCCATACCCGGACCTTTACTATAGGCGATGTCGTTGCCCGGCATAAAAGGATGCTTGGATACAATGTGCTTTACCCCATGGGCTTTCACGTAACAGGAACCCCAATAGTTGGGCTGGCCGAACTAATAGAAAATAAAGATCCTCAGACAATGAAGGTCTACGAACGTTTCCACGGAATTCCAAAAGAGATCCTTCCAACCCTTACTACCCCGGAAAAGATTGTGGATTACTTCAAAGTGGAAGCCGAAAAAACCATGCGGCTTATAGGCTACTCCATAGACTGGAGACGCAAATTCACAACCACGGATCCAACATATAAAAAGTTTATCGAATGGCAATACACTCGCCTTTATGAAAAAGGGCTGATCGTAAAAGGCTCCCATCCCGTAAAATGGTGCCCACACGATAATAATCCTGTTGAAGATCACGATATTCTCTACGGGGAAGAGGCAACTATTATAGATTATACACTTATAAAATTCACTTGCGAAGATCTGATTCTTCCCTGTGCCACCCTTAGACCCGAAACCACCTTTGGAGTAACCAATCTCTGGGTCAATCCAGCTGTGGATTAAGTCAAACTCAGATTTGAAAAAGGAGGTAGGAC
>JAQUFK010000162.1 GCA_028684695.1 Methanosarcinaceae archaeon
TTATCATAATATATACCTAATATAGCAATTTCTGGATTGATAGCTGCAATATTTTATATTGAAACTCTATTAATCACTTTTCCTAAAATCCAAGTCTATCTTTTCTTTCTCCTTCGACTTATCCTTTGGTTTAGGCTTCAAAGCCTTCTTAACCTTCAAATAGGCTCCTGCAAAGAAGGCCTTAGAATCAGAGTAGAATGCCGGTAGTCGGTCACCGTGCTTATTGTGCCTTAATAGGACTTTCAGATTCCTTTAGGCTTAAACTTATAAAAAACAATAATGTATTTTGTAGCCTAAGTTTCGGCTAAATTCCGAAATGTCTGTAAGCACTTGTGTATAATAATTCTATGCTCTCAGATACCTTTAGTTATATATATCTTAAAATGTTTTTTTATTTGGTGTTTCAGATGCAAAATGAGGCTAAAGGGCCCGAAGTACTCGAAAAAATCGAACAAATCATTTCTAAAGTAAGAGAAAGAAAATTAAGTTATTCAATTGTTACAGCTCGAAATCTTGGGCTGGAAAACAAAGATAGAGCTCCAACCAATATAAGAATTGAAACTTTTCTCTTAGATGCTATGACTCTTCACGGCCTGAAATGTTCTGATACTGTAAATATTGCTTTGGAAACATACCTTATTGATAAAGGATATTTAACAGTTGAGAGTATGGCTCTCTTAAGTTCGGTTTCATCACTGGATAAAACTATTTTAGAAAAAGGGCTTATCTCTATTGAGACGAATTCGTCTTATAATACTCGGATTTCACTATGAAAAATCGAATATAATAATAAGAATTTCTCAAGTATTCCACAATTTTGAATGAGTTTTGAAAAAGCGTATACTGATACCTTCTATATAGATAGTATCGACCGGGGAAACCCTGAAAAACAGATTATAGAAGACTTCCTTTTAGATTGCAAGGTCCGAAATTTTTCACCACGTACCATGCAGTCCTATAAAAGCAACATAAGATATTTTTTGAGTCTTCATCCTATCCGAAGCTCTATACAGGATTTTAAGGATTTTTTAGTTCATATAAGAGATGAAAAACAGTATGCTCCTTCTACTGTGGAAAACTATTTTGCCTCTCTTTCGAGTTTTTACGATTTCTTAGAATGGGAAGGAGTAATCGAAAGAAATAGGGTGCTAATGTTCCGGAAACGGTATCTGAGGTATTATAAGACTCCAAGACATGAAGAAAGGCAATTGATTAACCTTGAACAAATGCGTGATCTTGTAAACGCTCCTTCTTGGATTGGATATAAAACAATTTTTCTCTTTTTTGCAAAAACAGGAATCCGAAGACAAGAACTTATAGACTTGGACCGTGATGACCTGAATTTAGCCAAAAATTACGCTATTTTGAAGCCCCATCCAAAACGCACAAACCGAACTGTTTTTTTTGATGAAGAGTGTAAGCAGGTATTGAAAAAATACCTTAAATGGAAGCATAACCATGAAATTAAAAAGCCTGCTTTGTTTGTGGGAAAACAGGGCAGAAGGATCACAAAAGATACTATTTATGAGGTCACAACCGAGTACGCCAGAAAATGTGGCTTCCATAACTCAGATCCAAAAGGCCCACTTTGCGAGAGATTTACCCCTCATTGCTTCAGACATTTTTTTACTACATGGCTGAGAAGAGGAGGATGTCCAAGGGGAATTATTCAGGAACTTAGAGGGGATGCAAGGAAGGAAGCAATTGACATCTATGATCATATCACAATGGATGAAATTGAAGAGGCATATATGAAGTACATGCCAAAATTAGGGATACAATAAGTGCCGCAACTCAGAAAAAATTAGTTCGTAATATACAAAACAAAAAAATTCTTTTTTTATTTTTTTGTAAACGGCATCTCAGAAAAGAGCAAAACAGCCGAAAAAAACAGACGCTGAGGGAGAGATTTGAACTCTCGCAGCGCGTTAGCACTACCGGTTTTCAAGACCGGCGCCGTAGTCCACTTGGCTACCTCAGCAAATAAGATAATACAAATATCGTATTACAGGATGTATAGAGTCAGATAATAGTATATATAAATTGCGAAAGGAAGGATGCGGGAAAAGCCCACATCTTTACTTTTACAAAATCAGTTTTCAGCTTCTGCAGATTCCTCAGCCTCTGTGGCATCGGCTTTTGCGTTTGCTTCAGAAGACTCATCCTTGTCTTCTGCTTCCTTTTCTGCTTCAGCTTCTAATTTCTCAATGAACTGGACTTCCTTAAGGTCAATGTATTTCATGAGTTCGGTTGCGACCCTGTTCTTTGACATAAGCCAGCGCTGGTTAAAGGTCAGCCCTGTAGGAACATAAATTTTTGCGGCCCCAGCCTCGATTTCAATCTTCAGTTCCCTAAGCCCAGTATAAAGAGCAATCAGACCCTCTATCTTTTCAATGTCTGCCTCGATTAGCTCCTCTATTGTAAACTCATATGTGACAGTCTTGCCTGCCATAGGGCTGTTAAAGTCAACCGAAACCCTGCGTCCGATTACCCTTGTTACAACACCCTTTCGGCCGTCTATTTCCACAAGCATACCAGGGTAGGCTTTCCTATCCTTGAACTTAGAGATTGAAAATGTTTTGACAAGCTTAGGGTTGCTTTCCCCAAAGGCTTTTTCGGGTGGAATTTCGATTTTATCCTTATCTCCAACCTCTTTTCCTTCAAGGGCTTCGTCCAAACCTTTGATGGCATGGCCTGCACCTACAATAACTACATCTCCGCCGTAAAGGCCCTGAGGAGTGTAAATTTCTTCGGCTTTTGCAAGTTCCTCATCGGTAGTATCAAAGATCCTGCCGTCGTCAAATCTGCCAGTGTAATTTAATTTTACGAAATCGCCTTTCTGGATTGTCATAATATCAACTCGATAAATATATTAGATAAATTTGAAAATCACTGATACTTAAACTTAATTGTAATATTTTTAGAAAACACGTCTCTGCCGTGTCTCTGCCTATATAACCCAGCCTTTAATAAGCTTTTTGGGAATTTCGATTGGAATCCTTGCCTTTGAGAAAACTGTACGAAAAAAATATAGGAAAAATTCTGAGAAAATGGGAATATGGGAATTAGAATTATCCGGATTTCAGGATTCAGAATAGCTTTTTAAAAAATACCCCGATGGATCTAGATTTTATAAATTGAAGAATACTTAAGAACTTAATTAATATTAGATAACACATAAAGAGATTAAATGGCCTAAAAAATATTAAATACTTCGCCACAAATCATAGAATAGGGGGGTAAAATATTCCAACAAGATTCAAAGCGCAATTGCTTGCAGCAGGCCATATTTTTAGAGCTTGGGCTTCATCTCCCAAGTTTAGAAAAAAGAGAAGGCTTATCCGAGATACAAAAAAAGGCCCAGTCCCTCTGATTCAGGAGGAAATGGAATGGAAAAACAGCTTATGAGGATAGGAATTTCCCTTCCCGGGTCTCTTTTAAATAGATTTGATGATATCATCTCCAAAAGAGGGTATTCTTCTCGTTCAGAAGGGATCCGGGATGCAATAAGGAGCTACAATCAGTATTACGAGTGGATGCAGGGAATAGAAGGAAAACGGATTGCTACAATATCTATCGTATACGAATGTGTGGAAAAAAAGATTAACCCAGTCCTTGAAAACATCCAACACGAATATACCGATCTGATCCGCTCAACCGTTCGCATTCCCCTTGAATCTTCGCTTTGTTTTGTGCTAATCCTGCTAGAAGGAGAAGGAGCCCGCATTGTGGAACTTGCGGAAAAAAGCCTGAGCCAGAAAGGAGTGCAGTTTTCCAAACTCATGACCGTGCCTCCGGCCAGAAAAGGAGAGCTTAAAAAAGAAGAAAAGGAGGAAAAACCTCAGCTCTGAGAACTGATTTAAAAATTACAAGATTTTAAAGGATACGCTTAAATAAAACCCGGCTTCAAAATTCATCTGTGCCTCTATTTGAAATTGCCCTTTTTGGGATAGGGCTATTATTACTTGTAAAGGGAGCCGACCTTTTTGTAGCTTCAGCCTCTTCAATTGCAAAAAAACTAGGAGTCTCGGAATTCATAATCGGGTTAACCCTAGTCTCGATTGGAACTTCCATTCCCGAACTTGCCTCTTCCATAACCGCTTCCTTTCAAGAGGCAAGCGGGCTTATAATTGGAAATGTAATCGGCTCAAACATAGCAAACATAGGACTTATAGTGGGGACTGCAGGCGTCCTCTCCGCAGTTCGAACCGATGAAATCATGCTAAAAAGAGATGGGTACATCATGCTTTTTTCAACCCTGATCTTTTTCCTTTTTGGGCTTGAC
>JAQUFK010000026.1 GCA_028684695.1 Methanosarcinaceae archaeon
CTGAAGCCGACTACATTACGGTTCACACTCCCCTGACCAAGGAAACCCGCAATATCCTTGATGCTGAGCAGTTTGCTCTTATGAAGGATGGAGTCCGGATTATCAACTGCGCAAGAGGCGGAATCATCAACGAAGCTGCGCTTGCAAAAGCTGTTGAAAGCGGTAAGGTGGCCGGGGCAGCCTTAGACGTTTTTGTCAAGGAACCTCCCTTTGACAGCCCGCTTATGGACTTTGAAAATGTTATTATGACTCCCCATCTTGGAGCCTCTACCCAGGAAGCCCAGATAAACGTGGCAATTGATATTGCAAATGAAATCGTCTCGGTCTTGGAAGGCGGTTCTGCCAAAAATGCGATCAATATTCCTTCAGTACGGCCCGAAGCTATGGCTGTGCTTGCTCCTTATCTCCGGCTTGCGGAAATAATGGGCAAAATCGTAGGCCAGCTTATGGACAGACATTATGAAAAGGTTGAAATCGGCTACAATGGGGATATTTCAGGAAAGGATACCAGGCCCCTTACAGTCTCTGCTCTTAAAGGGCTTCTTGAAATGGCCCTTGGATCCGGCGTCAACTACGTAAACGCTCCTGCTCTTGCCAAGGCCAGAAAGATTGCAGTTGTTGAAAGCAAATCCGAGGCTGCAGAAGAATATGCTTCGACTATCACTATCCGTCTAACCCGCGCAGACGAGACAAAACTGGTTTCAGGAACTGTTGTAGGCGAGGAGCCTAAGATTGTTGCAATCGATGGAGACAGAGTGGACATTTTCCCGGCTGGACGCATGATCTTTGCAAAGCATGTAAACAGGCCAAACGTGATTGGACCTTGCTGCATGACGCTTGGAGAAAACGATATCAACATCTCGGGCATGCAGGTTGGAAGAGTGGAAGTTGGAGGTATGACCATGATGGCTCTTAACGTCGATTCTGATGTGCCAGAAGCTATCCTAGAAAAGCTCAGGCAGGTGCCAGGCATCCTTGATGCAAAACTTGTGGTGCTCTAAACCTGGAATACCTATCTCCCATATTTCAATTGGGAAGTAAAAAAGCTTTGAAAAACAAGTGGAAAAACAAGTGGAATAGGATTTATCCAAGTAAAGGATCTTAAACTTCCTGAAAAATATAGGTTTTTTCAGGTTTTTCCAGATCTTTTCCCGTTTTTCCCGTTTTTCTAGGTCTTTCCCTCTCTTTTTCCCGTTTTGAGTTTTGTATTTATTCTGTAGTATATCAGCATCAATTTTCAGCGTAATTTTCAGCGTCAGTTAATTAGAGCTTAATTATCAGGGATTAATTATGGAAGAACTTAAACGTGTTGTATCTGCTCCTTTTAAGAGAAACCTTGTTTCTTCCCTTTCAGGAAAGGACTTTGAATTATCGCTTGCTTTCGATTTTAAGTGGTTTTCTCCTAGGGTAGCCTCCAAAGTTAGGGAAAATGGGCTTGCTGCAGGGCTTTTAAAACTGGAAGGGGACTTGCTTATTCCGGAATTTGATCTGGATAGTACTCGCCTTCCTCAGGCTTTTAGACCTTCGGAAGAGTTTGAACGGGCCTTGGAGGGTTGGGATGCTGGTTTTTCCAAAGAAAAAGTCGTTTCGGGCTTTTTTGAAGGGGACCTTTCTTTTGAAAATCTACTCAACTTTATTGCTGGTAGGGCTGGGTTGAATAAGCAGACTGTGGTTTCCGAAATAAATATCTTGCAGGAAAGGCTTTCCTATCTTGTTGATATCCGAATTGTTGCCTTGCTAGTTGCAAAAAAGCTGGGTTGCGGCAGTGAAGAGTTATATTTTAGGGTTTCAGAGGCCGTTTTTGGAACTTCAGCTCTGATTTAAAGGGGCTTATAAGTCAGTTTTTCCTTCTGGCTCTGGATAACGCATAATCTTTATGTACTAGAAGTGTTATTCTGATCATACCTTATCATGCTTAATTGAATTCTCAATTTAATAATCCTTAATTTGCTTTCCTGCGCAGGTTTTTCCTGGTCCGTGGAGGGCAATTTAAGATTGTTCGAACGCGAAATCTACGGATTTCCGCGTGAGTGAGGTTTCTATAGCGAATCTTGCGGAGGAACATCATGGGCAAGAAATCATTGCAAAAACTTACGAGAAAGACCAATCCAAGAATCGTTTCCCTGATTCTAACTCTCAAAGACAGGGCCTACGTGGAAAACGCCCCTATCTGGAGAGATATCGCAAAACGCCTCGAGTCTCCTGCCGGGATGTACGCGGCTGTAAATGTAAGCAAGATCAACAGGCATTCGGCTGATAATGATGTCATCCTTGTTCCGGGCAAAGTCCTTGGCGCAGGCCTCCTGGATCATGCGGTAACGGTTGCAGCGCTTAATTTCAGCGTTTCAGCTGCTGAGAAAATTACAGAAGCTGGCGGGAAGTGCCTGAGTATCGAAGAGATCATTGAAGCAAATCCGAAAGGTTCAGGTATTCGAATTTTCCGTTGAGGTGTTAAAAATGATTGTTATCGATGCAAATGGACTAATTTTGGGGCGGCTTGCAAGTACGGTTGCAAAAAAGTTGCTTTCCGGAGATGAAAAGATCAGGATTATAAATGCTGAAAAGGTTGTTGTCTCCGGCTCTAAGCAAACGACCTTTGAGGAATACAAAGCCTGGCAGGAAAGAGGGGCTACGGAATTCGGACCTTATTTCCCTAAGCGGCCTGACCGTATCCTTAAAAGGACGGTTCGTGGAATGCTGCCCTACAAACGGGCAAGAGGCCGAGATGCAATGTCCAGGCTTAGAGTTTATATTGGTGTCCCTCAGGAGCTCTCTGAGGCAGAAGCTGTTTCTTTTAAGGAAGCGAGCATGACTCGGCTAAGCTCTCCTAAATATGTGCGGCTCGGAGATGTGTGCCTGAAACTGGGAGCAAAATTCTAAAGTACTAAAGGGTGATTCTTCATGGTCAAAGTAGTTAATTCATCAGGTAAGCACAAAACTGCAACTGCGCGGGCAACTGTTAAGAAAGGGTCCGGCAAAGTCAGAGTCAACAAAACTCCTCTTGAGATTATTACGCCTGAGCTTTCAAGGTTAAAGATTTCCGAACCTTTGCTTATTGCAGGGGAAGAGGTTGCTTCCGGACTTGATATCAACGTGGATGTCCGGGGCGGCGGAATTGTCGGGCAGTCAAATGCGGTTCGAACCGCAATTGCCAGAGGTATCGTGGAATGGACAAATGACACGGTTCTTCGGGATAACTTTACAGCCTACGACCGCAGTCTCCTTGTAAGCGATTCAAGGCAGAAAGAACCCAAGAATTTCGGGGGACCAGGTTCAAGGTCCAAGTACCAGAAATCTTATAGGTAAACTAGATAATAAGGTTATACAGCATGATTCCAGTCCGATGTTTCTCATGTGGAAAAGTCATCTCAAACTATTGGGATGAATACAAAAAGCGCGTTGATGCCGGGGAAAACCCGGCCGCCGTTATGGATGATCTTGGGATCACCCGTTACTGCTGCCGCAGGATGCTCCTCAGTCATGTCGAACTTGTAGACGTGCTTTCTCCCTACCAGTAAGGGACCGTAGGGTAGCCTGGTCCATCCTTCGGCGTTCGGGACGCCGGAACCTGAGTTCAAATCTCAGCGGTCCCACTCCCTATTTTTTTATATGGGTGAGCTGGTTTAGGGTTACATGGGTAAAGTTAAAGAGTTATTTATTATAATTTTCCCTTTATCTGAAATTACATCGGAATATTTTTGCTTTTAAGGGTGATCAGTTGGGCGAGGAAAATTATACCAGATTCGAACGTGCACGGATCATAGGTGCTAGAGCGCTCCAGATTGCGATGGGAGCCCCGGTTCTTATTGAAGATGATGGTAGAGCTGATCCGCTTGGCATCGCCATTGCTGAATTTGATTCCGGAATTATTCCTATCACAGTTAAAAGAAAAGTTAGCGAGTAAAGGATAAACCCGCATGCGTTTAATGTTAATGTTTGAAAACGCCGCTGGATATCTTTCTCGACTGAACATATTTTATTGTATTCAATTCATGAGGTGACTTTATGTCGGAAATTGAGCAAAGAGGGCAGGAGGGTGCCGAAGCACAGCCCGAAAATGAGCCTGTGCCCGAGGAAGAAGTAATTGCAGAGGCAGGGCCGGAGGCTGAAGCCGCACCAGAAGAGGTTTCAGAGGAAGAATTAGGCACGGAAACAGAGACAGAATCCGCAACTTCTGCAAAGGAAGAATCAAGGGAAGAATCCACCTCGCTGGTCTCCATTGATGAGTATCTTGCAGCAGGAGTTCACATCGGAACTCAGCAGAAAACCCAGGATATGATGCGTTTTGTATACCGCGTCCGAACCGATGGCTTATATGTGCTTGACATTCAGGCCACGGATGCACGGGTAAGGACCGCATCTCGACTCCTGTCAAAGTATGACCCTTCCAGGATTTTGGTTGTCTCTTCCAGACAGTACGGGCAGCATCCAGCAAGGATGTTTTCAAAAGCTCTTGGAACAAAGTCCGTGCTTGGCAGGTTTATTCCAGGTTTCCTTACAAACCCTGAGGCTGAAGGCTTTTATGAGCCTGAAATTGTAATCCTAACCGATCCCTCCGGAGATGTACAGGTCCTTAAGGAAGCGTCAAGTATTGGTATTCCGGTTATTGCTCTTTGTGATACCAACAACCTTACTTCCAATGTAGACTTTGTAATCCCCACAAACAACAAAGGCAGAAAGGCCCTTTCCCTGATTTATTGGTTGCTTGCGCGGGAAATTTCAGCGATCAATGGCACTCCTTTCAATTATGAGCTTGCCGAATTCGAAACTCCCCTCTAAAGGCCAGATATTTGAGGCCCTGCCTGCTGGCATATAAGGTTTTTATGCGAGAAGCCCTATTTTATCTGGGTGATTCGATGAGACAGCCAGTTGTTGCAGGGCAGTTCTATCCTTTACGCCCCGCGGATCTGAGGCAGGAATTGGAGCTTTGTTTTGAAGGGCTTAAATTCAGGGAAAAAAAGCTTTTTGGGGCAGTTTGCCCTCATGCAGGTTATCTATATTCCGGAAAAGTGGCGGCTCATGTTTATGCGACTCTTCCAAAAGCGGAGACGTATATTCTAATTGGGCCGAACCATACGGGTTATGGTTCTCCTGTTTCAGTTTCCCAAGATTCTTGGAAAACTCCTTTAGGAATTATTGAGCCTGATCTGGAATTAGGAAAAGAATTACTAGGCAGAATTGCTGTCCTTGATGAGCTTGGACACCGATTCGAACATTCCCTTGAGGTCCAGCTTCCTTTTCTGCAGTATCGTTTTGGAGAGGCTTTTAAGCTTCTTCCAATTTGTATGGGTCTGCAAGATGAAGAAACAGCGGTTGAGCTTGGGGAGCTAATTGCCAAAAGCCTCTTAAAAACAGGCAAAAAGGCAGTGCTCATAGCCTCTAGCGATTTTACGCATTATCAGCCCGCTGAAGCCGCCTTGAAAATTGATACAGCTATGATCAAAGCGATTTTGGAGCTGGATGTTTCAGGGCTTTACGCTTGTCTATATAAGAATAATGCCTCTGTCTGCGGCTATGGCCCAATTGCGGCTATGCTTACGGCTTCTAAAATATTAGGGGCAACTCAGGGCACTCTTCTTAAGTATGCAAATAGCGGGGATGTTTCCGGAGATCTAAGTGCAGTTGTAGGGTATGCTGCAATTGTTGTGGAATGAAAAATCTCTTTTATTTTTTAAAGTTGTGGAAGGTATTGAATTTTAAGAGGAAGATTTATGGTCTTATGCTCGGCCCCCGGGAAAGTTTACCTGTTTGGAGAACATGCGGTTGTCTACGGTAAAGCCGCTATTGCGTGTGCTGTTGATCTTCGGACTCGGGTTCGGGCAGAAGTTGCCTCTTCCTTTCGGATTGAGTCTGAGATTGCAGTTACAGGGCTTGATTTTGAAAAACATCCTTATGTCTCCGCAGTCATTGAAAGGCTGCAGGAATTTGTTTCGATTGAGGGGGTTTCCATAAAAGTAGATTCGGATCTACCCGTGGGTTCGGGACTGGGCTCTTCCGCAGCCGTGACCATTGCAAGTCTTGGCGCTCTTAACGAACTTTTTGGCTGCAAGCTTGAGCTTGAGACGCTTGCAAAATTGGGGCATGAAATTGAGCTTCGAGTCCAAGGAGCGGCAAGTCCTACTGATACCTATGTTTCAACTTTCGGAGGGGTTGTAACCCTGCCTGATCGAAGGAAACTTCCATCTCCTGAATGCGGAATTGTGATCGGAGACACTGGATTTTTTTCTTCTACAAAAGAGCTTGTTACAAACGTGCGCCTTTTAAAAGAGAGGTATCCGGAACTTATAGAACCACTCCTGTCCTCTATCGGAAATATTTCGGGACTTGGAGAAGCTTTTGTCAGGGAAAAGGACTATGCTTCCGTAGGCAAACTGATGGACGTAAACCAAGGCTTGCTTGATGCGCTTGGGGTAAGTAGTCTTGAACTTTCAAAACTAATCTACGCGGCCCGGGATTCAAAGGCTTTTGGGGCCAAACTTACAGGCGCCGGAGGAGGAGGGTGTATGTTTGCTCTTACAGCTCCTAAAAACTCTAGGGCTGTAGCCGAAGCTCTTCAAAAAGCCGGAGGCAAGAGTATTATTACAAAAGCAACTGGCCAGGGCTTGAAAGTGGAAACCTAAATTTTGAATAACTAAATTTTTATTCTTATATTTATTACTTAGTTACCTTTATTTGTTGCCTTTTATTTAAAAATTCATCCTGTATTCAAACTAATAAAAACGTGCCTGTTTCATGAACTTCTCATGAAGTCCTGGCCTTTCACTGGAGATTTCTTATGAATGATTCATCCGAACTTGTTATCCTGAAACTAGGCGGAAGCGTTATAACGGACAAGAGCGCAGCTGATGGAGTTGTCAGGAAAGCCGAACTTCTCCGCATAGCCAGGGAGATATCCGGCTACAGGGGTAAACTGATAGTAGTGCACGGCGCAGGTTCTTTCGGGCACACTTACGCTAAAAAATACGGGCTTGACCGAAAGTTCGATCCGGAAGGAGGTCGAATTACCCACGAATCCGTAAAAAAACTTTCTATTGCGGTAGTAGAGGCTTTAACCCATTTCGGAATTAGAGCTGTAGCTGTGCATCCTTTAGGCTGTACGGTTTGTAAAAACGGTCGGATTGAAAGCCTGTATTTAGATAACCTCAAGCTCATGCTTGAAAATGGGTTTGTGCCTGTGCTGCATGGAGATGTTGTCATGGACTCAGAGCTTGGAGGCTGTGTTCTTTCCGGTGATCAGATCCTGCCTTATCTTGCCAAAGCTCTTCAAGCTTCGAGGCTTGGGCTTGGTTCGGCAGCCGAGGGTGTACTTGGCAAGGATGGAAAAGCCGTACTTGAGCTCACTCCCTCCAATTTTGAAGAAGTTCGGGGCTATATCGGGGCTTCGGAAGATACCGATGTGACCGGCGGGATGCTCGGAAAAGTTTGGGAACTTTTGAACCTGTGCAAAACGTCATGTATTACTTCACATATATTCAATGCAGGAAAAGCGGATAATGTGCAGCGGTTCTTAGAAGGGGAAGCCATAGGGACCAGGATCAGTCCGGACAAAGGGAATTGAGCATGATAAACACGACCTCTAAGCGAAAGCTCGAACATTTAAAGTTATGTGCGGAAAGCTCGGTGGAAGCAAGAAATGTAACTTCGGGATTTGAAGATGTAATTCTAGTACATAGGGCTCTTCCCGAACTTGATATGGACGAGCTTGATCTTTCGGTTGATTTTCTGGGAAAAAAGCTTCAGGCTCCTTTTCTTGTTGCTTCTATTACAGGTGGTCATCCTGATACTTTCCCAGTAAATGCAGCTCTGGCTGAAGCAGTTGAAGAGCTCGGCCTTGGCATCGGCGTGGGTAGTCAGAGGGCTGCAATAGATGATCCGGCTCAGGAAGCCTCTTTTCGTATCGTGCGGGAAAAAGCTCCAAATGCCTTTGTCTACGGAAATGTAGGAGCTGCGCAAATCAAAGAGTACGGGCTTGAAGGCATGGAAAAGCTAGTTGCAATGATTGAGGCTGACGCTCTTGCTATCCATTTGAATTTCTTACAAGAAGCCATCCAGCCGGAAGGAGACCGGAATGCTCGAGGTTGTTTGGCTATGATTTCCGAGATCTCTTCCAGTTTAGATGTTCCTGTAATTGTAAAAGAAACTGGGGCTGGAATCTCAAGGGAAGATGCTTTGAAGTTTCTTGACGCCGGAGTTGCAGCAATTGATGTAGGAGGCGTTGGAGGAACGAGTTGGGCTGGAGTTGAAGTCTACCGGACTCGAGAAAAAGGGGATGGGCTTTCCAGTCAACTTGGAGATCTTTTCTGGGATTTTGGAATTCCCACAGCCGCAAGTATTATCGAGTCAAAAGTTTCTCTTCCAATCATTGCAACAGGCGGAGTGCGAACCGGAGTAGATATTGCAAAATCGATTGCTCTTGGGGCAAGTGTGGCAAGTGCCGCCCTGCCTTTCGTAGGGCCAGCTTTGGAGGGCAAAGCCGCTGTTGTAAGGGTGCTTTCTCAGCTGCTAGCTGAACTCAGAACTGCCATGTTCCTCTGCGGTTGCGGAAATATCTCGGAGCTGGGGCAAGCTTCTACGGTTATTACGGGCTGGACACTTCAGTACTTGACTCAGCGCGGGTTTAATGTAAAGGATTATTCGTCTCGGGATTTTCTATAAATTCAGGAGTCGGAATTTGAATGCCTGAACTTGAATTCTTCAATCGAATTGGTCTTAAGTCACAGTCATCATATTATTTGAACCGTTTTCTTTGAACTGTTAACGGTTTTGGATGGGTAAAGGAAACGTTTCTTCCAAAATGTTTCTTTTAAGTTTAAGGGTTAAAGAACCCCTCTTTTACCTTCTCCTTATTTGAGTGGGTAATTAATATTATTCGTAATATTGGAAAACTTTAAGCCTGGGATTATATACAGGGTTTGGAATAATCCAGAGAAGACCTGATCCGTTTATTGTTATAAATTTCAGGAAAGTGAGATATTTGAGTAAGTTTATTTGAGTAAGTTTATTTGAGTAAGTTTATTTGAGTAAATTGAGTTAAACCTTAATGATCTTAATTTTATATAAGAAAACAAATATATATCTTATGTAATATCTATAAATCAGAAAAGCTTCTTGTGAACAATAATTAAAGGCTTGTTTAGAGTGTTTAAATGATATGAGCTTTTATATGAGCCTTTATATATTCGGTTTGTTTATGGTTGTTCAAGTTTGTTAAAGGCTTTTTAGTGTTTTGCTAAAAGCTTATTATTGGATTATTCAGCTTATTATTGATAATTTATAATGATTTAATGTTCAAAGGCTTATCAGGGATTTATTTAAGGGCTTATTAATTGCTATTTACGGGAGGGCTTTTACATGGAGACTTATGTAAAGGCTAATCTTGCGGGCATATGATGATTTTTTCTTATGTCCGGGAATCGTTCCAGTTTTTAGGTTTTGCACTTCCTTTTCTGGAATATAAATTCCATATTCAGATCAATTGTTAATCAGATCAAATATTCTTTCAAATCCTAGTTATCTCTCAAAGGTATCTCTAGTTTCAGAATTTCAGATTCCGGATTTTTCCGGGATCAAGGAATAAAATCGGATCATACCAAAAAATATTATAAAAATACAGAGGTTTAAAACATGACTGAAATAGGAATCGTTGCAGTAGGCGGCTATAATGAAATGGGTCGCAACATGACTGCGATAATCGTTGGTGAAGATATTATTATTCTCGATATGGGGCTGAGGCTCGATAGAGTTCAGATCCATGAGGATGTTGAAATTGATAAAATGCATTCCCTTGAACTCATTCAGATGGGGGCCATTCCAGATGACACCATCATGAAAGAGATCAACGGAACGGTTCGAGCTATTGTATGTACTCACGGGCATCTTGATCACGTAGGAGCAATTCCAAAACTTGCTCACCGTTACAATGCTCCTATTATTGCAACTCCCTACACTTCTGCTATCATAAAACAGCAGATTGAATCTGAGCGCAAGTTTGAGGTTTGCAACAGGATAATTCCCTTAAAAGCAGGGGGAACCTATCAGGTTACAGACGATATCTCAATTGAGTTTATCCGAGTCCAGCACAGTATTATCGATAGTGTGCTTGCGGTAGTGCACACTCCTGAAGGAGCCGTGCTTTATGCTTGTGATTTCAAGCTGGATCGAACTCCTACTATGGGAGAAGCTCCGGACTTTAAGCGGCTTAAAGCTCTTGGAAGGGAAGGCGTAATTGCAATGATTACGGAGAGTACAAACGCTGGGCGTTCCGGAAAAACCCCTTCTGAAAAAATAGCTAAAGATATGGTTCGGGACGTTTTGCTTGGAACCGAAGAATCCGATGTGGGCATGATCGTAACAACCTTTGCTTCCCATATTGCAAGACTTAATGCAATTATCGAAGCTACGGAAGAGATGGGTCGAATTCCGGTGCTTATGGGCCGATCCATGGAGCGCTATGTGAGTGCTGCAAAAGAGCTCAATTATCTCAAACTTCCCTCAAACGTCGAGGTTTACGGGCACAGGCGGGAAATTGACAGGGCGTTTAAACGGATCATGCAAGCAGGCAAAAACAAGTACGTTCCGATCGTTACAGGACACCAGGGCGAGCCTGGCTCCATTCTCACAAGAATCGCAAATGGGGATACTGCTTATGAAATCGATCCTGGGGACCGTGTAATCTTTTCTGCAAATATTATTCCGACTCCCATGACTCAGGCCAATCGTTTTGCGCTTGAGACAAAACTTAAGATGAGAGGAGCCCGGATTTATGACGATGTGCATGTTTCAGGGCATGCGTACAGGGAGGATCACTGGGAACTTCTGCGTATGGTTAACCCTGAAAATGTTATCCCAGCTCACGGGAACCTGATTATGCATGGGGAATACATCGAGATGGCAGAAGATGCAGGCTATGTGCTTGGCGACTCTGTACATCTTCTTAGAAACGGCGAAGTGTTATATATCGAAGAGTAATTGTATAGGAAAAACAATTCCGTGTTCTTGTGATGCTTATGACGCTGATTGATGAAATTCAAAAAAGAACTGTCCATGTGGATAACGCCATTGCTGAAATGCTTCCAATCACGGAGCCTGAAGAGCTTTACAAGGCTTCTCGTTATCTTGTGGACGCCGGAGGCAAACGCCTCCGACCAGCGGTCCTTATTCTTGCGGCAGAATCCTTAGGCTCGGACCTCGAGTCTGTATTGCCTGCAGCTGTTGCGGTAGAGCTTGTACATAATTTCACGCTGGTCCATGATGATATTATGGACAGAGATGATGTGCGAAGAGGAATGCCAGCTGTTCATGTGAAATGGGGGGAAGCAGGAGCAATCCTTGCAGGAGATACCCTTTATTCCAAAGCTTTTGAGATTCTTTCAAAAATCGATTCCGAACCTGATAAAATACTGAAATGTATGGAGGTCCTTTCCAAGACTTGCACTGAAATTTGTGAAGGTCAATGGTTGGATATGAACTTTGAGACCCGAGATAGGGTTGAAGAGGCTGAGTACCTTGAAATGGTTGAGAAAAAGACTTCGGTGCTCTATGCTGCAGTTGCCAAAATCGGGGCTATCCTTGGCGGGGCTTCGGAGGAACTTGCCGAAGACTTTTATGAATTCGGACGCCTAATCGGAGTCGGGTTTCAAATGTATGACGATTTTCTGGACATGACCGCTCCTGAAGAGGTGCTAGGAAAAGTCCATGGCAGCGATCTTATGGAAGGCAAGCATACCCTGATTGTGATTGATGCTTTTAGAAAGGGCGTGAAGCTCGATATCTTTGGTAAAGGCGAGGCTACTTCGGCTGAACTCAACGAAGCTGTAAAGCTTTTGTCCGATGCCGGATCCATTGATTACGTAAAAGATCTTGCAGTCTCTTATGTTGAAGAAGGAAAGGCAAAACTCAAAGCTCTTCCTGAAAGTCCAGAAAAGGAGCTCCTTTTACAGATTGCAGATTATATGATTGATAGAAATTACTAAAATCCAAATTACATCAGCAGAGTTGCATCAGCAGAGTGGTTCTGCAGTCCACCGTCTGTTTCGCCCACTTTTTGTGGGCCAAAACGGACTTATTTTGGACTATTTTTTTAGATTTTTCTGACAGCTCTCCTTTTTTTCCAAGGTTTTCTGGAAAACTGGGTTTTTTCTGAATTTTCTTCTTGGAAAGAACCCTTAATTTGTGAAGAAGCCGGAAAAAAAAGATTTCTTTTTTGGAGTTTTTTACTCCTGAGAGGTAATAAAAATGAAAAAAAGGTTGCGAGACTTTTGATCCAGCAGAGTTTTTTTTAAAATAGTTTTTCTGCTGCGTTTATTTTTGTTTGGCTTCAATTGTGCTTTGGGCGGCCACAAGCCTTGCGATTGGGACTCTGTAGGGCGAGCAGCTTACATAGTTAAGTCCTACATCGTGGGCAAACTTAATAGAAGAAGGTTCTCCTCCGTGTTCTCCGCAGATTCCCATTTTAAGGTCGGGTTTGACTGAGCGGCCTTTTTCGATTCCGATCTTCATGAGTTCTCCCACGCCTTCCTGGTCAAGTACCGCAAAGGGATCGTTTTCGAGAATTTCCGCTTCTTTGTATATGGGGATGAATTTGCCCACATCGTCTCTACTGAATCCGAAAGTGGTCTGGGTCAAGTCATTTGTCCCAAAGGAGAAGAACTCCGCTTCGGCCGCGATCTTATCCGCAGTAAGCACAGCTCTTGGAAGCTCGATCATGGTTCCTACTTTATATTCAACCTTTGTGCCCGTCTCTTCCATAACAGCTTCGGCCATTTTTATGGCTCTAGCTTTGGAAAATGCCAGTTCTTTTACATGCCCTACAAGTGGGATCATGATTTCAGGCTCGACCCTTGTCCCTTCAGCTGCAAGCTCACAGGCAGCTTCCATAATTGCCTTTACCTGCATATCATAGATTTCAGGATAGGTAATTCCAAGGCGGCAGCCCCTATGTCCGAGCATGGGGTTGAGTTCCTTAAGGGCGTCTACCCGCTGAAGCATCATCTTTACTCTTTCCATTCCATCAAGGTCGGAAGCAGCTTCGAATTCCTTGTATTTTTCGTTTAGCTCTTCTTTGCTTGGCAGGAATTCGTGGAGAGGAGGATCAAGTAGCCTTACGGTTACGGGGAGGCCTACCATGCTGTGAAAGATTCCAAGGAAATCTTCTTTTTGCATGGGAAGCAGTTTTCTCAGGGCTTTTTTCCTGGCTTTTTCATCTTCGGCCATGATCATTTCCCTGACTGCCGGAATTCTGTCTTCTCCGAAAAACATATGCTCTGTCCTGCAGAGTCCGATTCCTTCAGCTCCGAGTTCCCGGGCAAGTTTGGCATCATTTGGAGTGTCGGCGTTTGTCCGAACTCCGAGTTCCCGGATCTTGTCGGCCCAGCCAAGGATAGCCTGAAGATCCTTGTTGAGTTCGGCTTCGATAAGTTCAACTTCGCCTAAGATTACTTTTCCTGTACTCCCATCGATTGTAAGGTAATCGTTTTCTTTTACGCTGTATCCATTTACCCTGAAAAGAGAGTTTTTCGTATCAATTGAGATTTCTCCACAACCGACAACGCAAGGTTTTCCCATTCCACGACCAACAACTGCGGCATGGGAAGTCATCCCTCCGCGGACTGTCAAGACTCCCTGGGCTGCTGCCATTCCTCCGATATCTTCGGGGGAAGTTTCTCCTCTTACAAGGATGGTCTTTTCCCCAAGTTCAGCTCTCAGTTCCGCTTCTTCTGCGGTAAAAACGACCTTTCCTACAGCTGCACCCGGAGATGCAGGGAGACCTTTTGTGATAACTTCAAGTTCCGCTTCCGGATTGATTCTTGGGTGCAGGAGCTGATCGATATGATCGGCCTCTATCCTGGTAACTGCAGTTTCCCTATCAATCAGGCCTTCTTCGACCATGTCCCTTGCAACTTTGACGGCTGCTGCAGCAGTGCGCTTTCCGGTTCTAGTCTGCAGCATGTAGAGTTGGCCTTCCTGAATGGTAAACTCAATGTCTTGCATGTCCCTGAAATGAGCTTCCAGTTTCCTGCAGATGTCTACAAGCTGCTCATAAGCTGCAGGGATCTGTTTCTCAAGGTCCAGGATCGGGTTTGGAGTCCGAATTCCGGCAACTACATCTTCGCCCTGGGCGTTGAGCAGATATTCTCCGAAGAAACGCTTCTCCCCTGTAGAGGGATTTCTCGTAAAAGCGACCCCAGTCCCGGAAGTTTCTCCCATGTTTCCGTAGACCATGGACTGAACGTTAACAGCTGTTCCCCAGTTATCAGCTATGTTGTTTATTTCCCTGTACTTGATGGCTCTTGAGTTATTCCATGAATCAAAAACAGCGTCAATTGCCATCTGGAGCTGGACTCTTGGGTCCTGCGGGAATTCGATTCCCTTTTCCCGCTTAATTACTTCTTTGAACCTCTCGGCCAGTTCTTTAAGTTCGTCTGCAGTCAGATCAGTATCGGATTTTAGTCCGAGTTCTTTTTTCTTCTCCTCAATCAGCGTATCGAACTTTTTAAACTCAATTCCGAGCACCACATCCCCGAACATTGCAATGAATCTTCGGTAGCAGTCATAGGCAAATCTTTCGTCGTTTGCCTTTTTTGCCACTCCTTTAACAGAGGTATCGTTAAGGCCCAGATTCAAAACAGTATCCATCATTCCCGGCATGGATACTCTAGCTCCAGAGCGCACGGATACGAGCAAAGGGTCCTCAGGGTCTCCAAGTTTTTTGTTGTTTACGGTTTCAAGCTTTTCAATTGCTTTATTTATTTGTTTTATTACTTCTTCAGAATACTCTTTGTTTTTGAGATACTCTATACAAACTTCGGTTGTGATCGTAAAGCCAGGGGGTACGGGGATCCCTAAATTGGCCATTTCAGCCAGGTTTGCGCCCTTGCCTCCAAGCAGGTCTTTCATACTACTTTTGCCATCAGTTTCATTGTTCCCAAAAAAATATACAAATTTGGACAATAAATCTCCTCCCTGGAAAACGAGATCTATCATTGGGTTTTTATTAGTCGGCTAAAATCAAACCTTTTATATGGTTTGGTCGCTGCCAACAATGTCTATTTCATATATAAGCTTGTGGTTCACATTTTGTTTGAAAAAGCTTTTCATTTTATTTGCTGAAAGCTAACCTTATAAATATCTGAAGCAATGGCAGGCCTCGGGTCTGGGTTTAAGTTTCCCCATATTTTAAAAAAGCTTCTTTTTTTCGGGGTTTCTTCAATTTTATATATTTGTTGGCCAGAAATGGATATTAAATATAGAGCTTGCGATATCTTTATATAGTATCAACCCAAAGTAAATATGCTTTTTCAGTCCGGGGTATCTCGCATTTATTCGGGGCTGAGTCTATTATTCAATGCAGGGCCGGAAGCTCTGGACATTTAAATCCGGGAAGGCAGTTTCTTGTGGCTAATATGAAAAGACTCGGTATTGTATTACATAGGGCAGGTAATAAAAGTCTTGTTGTAAGAGGAGATGAGGTCAAATCCAATAAAGTATCAGGTGAGATTCCTAAGCTAAATTCGGTTGTTATGGACCGGACTCTTAACAAAATTGGCAAGCTAGTCAGTATTTTTGGGCCCGTGAATCAGCCATATTTTTTAGTTAAAGGTTTTAAACAAATTCCTGATTCTGAGTTTCGGGTTCTGGTCAATGAACGGATTTACATCCGGTGAGGCTTTTGACATTTGGAAATATTCCTCTTTTCCGGAAGTTGTTTTAAATAGGCAATGTCTTCTCAGGATTTGAGGAGCTGATGTTTTCTATTTCCGTTTTTATAATTGACTTTGCAATTGCCTGACTCTATGGATTGCGTTAGTATCCGTCTTGAAGGTATCGGCATTTGGGTTGAAGCTTGTGAGGCTATGTTTATGCAAATCCTTGACTGTGTGACTTTGTTTATATGACGCTTTGGTTTTGTTTTTAATATGCTATATTTACGCATGAAGGCGCTTTTACCTAAGCGTGGGCGCGATTGTAAGAATGTGTATCGATGTTTATGTATATATGTTTATTTACTTATTCTAACATCCTAAGGTGATATGAAATGGTAGAAGTCGAAAGGGTTCGCTATTCGGACACTCTTGAGCGGGAAAAAATCAGGGCCATGATTAAAGCTCGCAAGGAAAAACAAAAGGAGCAAAGCTTTGAAAAAGAAAAGTCCGTGTGTCCGGAATGCGGCAGCAGAAACCTTGTACACGACTACGAGCGGGCTGAACTCGTGTGTGGGGACTGCGGACTCGTCATTGATGCCGATTTCGTGGACGAGGGGCCTGAGTGGAGGGCTTTTGACCACGACCAGCGCATGAAGCGTTCCCGTGTAGGAGCGCCCATGACCTATACTATCCACGATAAAGGGCTTTCTACAATGATTGATTGGAGAAACCGGGACTCTTACGGAAAGTCCATTTCCTCCAAAAACCGAGCCCAGCTTTATCGTCTGAGAAAGTGGCAGCGCAGAATCAGGGTCAGTAATGCCACGGAAAGAAATTTGGCTTTTGCGCTCTCCGAGCTTGACCGAATGGCTTCGGCTTTAGGGCTTCCAAGAACTGTCAGGGAGACTGCAGCTGTTGTTTACAGAAAAGCCGTGGATAAGAACCTTATTCGGGGAAGAAGTATTGAAGGAGTTGCTGCAGCTGCTCTTTATGCGGCCTGCAGACAGTGTAGTGTGCCCCGGACCCTTGATGAAATCGAAGAAGTTTCCAGGGTAAGCCGAAAAGAAATCGGAAGAACCTACCGCTTTATCTCAAGGGAACTTGCCTTAAAGCTCATGCCTACTTCTCCTATCGATTATGTGCCCAGATTCTGTTCTGGGCTCAGTCTTAAAGGAGAAGTCCAGTCCAAGAGCGTTGAAATTCTAAGACAGGCTTCCGAAAAGGAACTTACAAGTGGAAGAGGTCCGACCGGAGTTGCTGCAGCTGCAATTTATATTGCCTCTATTCTCTGCGGAGAACGCCGGACTCAGAGGGAAGTTGCAGATGTGGCCGGAGTTACGGAAGTAACCATCCGAAACAGGTACAAGGAACTTGCGGAAGAGCTGGATATTGAGATCATTCTCTAAAATTTCCAGAGTTTTTTCCTTTTTAGTTCCTTCTTTTTTTCCTTTTTTCTCTATTTTGTTTTTCTAGTTCTGAATTGCTTCTTTTCCGAGAAAGCTTAAAATGCAAAAAAACGGTTTATCGGTCAGGAAAGGTGTCGAATTTCTATGAAACAAAAATGTATCAAAGTCCCTAAAAAGAAAGGTGAATCCTTTAGGCAGGGTTTGCTTGAATTCGAACTGCTTGACCCTGCTTTAAGGATAGCCTCGGACAAAGCTTTTCTTTATCTTCCCCTTTTAAGAAAACCCAAGCCCTCCGAGCTTTCAAAGTTTTCAGAAGAGCTTGGGTTTGAGCTTACAGTCTTTGAGTTTGAGCCTCTGAAGAGAAAGCCTCTCCTTGAAGAAATCCTTGGTTTTTTTCCCCGCTTTGAGGTCATTGGAGATATTGCTCTGCTCGAAGCTGAAGCGCTTGAATTGCCGGATGCTAAAAGGGTTGCAGAAGCCATCCTTAAGACTCATCCTCGCCTAAAGACTGTCATACTGCCCTTAACTCCAGTTGTTGGGGAATTTCGAGTCAGAGAGTTTGAGATTTTGGCAGGGGAGCCTAGAACTGAAACTATTCACAAAGAACATGGACTCCGGTATAAGGTGGATCTTGCAAAAGCTTATTTTACTCCTAGGCTTTCTACCGAGCGCATGCGCATCTTAAAATGGGTTCGGAAAGGAGAGATAGTTGTTGATATGTTTGCAGGGGTGGGCCCTTATAGTATTTTGATTGCAAAAAAGGCTAGGCCTGAAAAAGTTTATGCAATTGATAAAAACCCGGAGGCTGTGTTTTACCTTAAGGAAAATATTGGCTTAAATTCTGTTAAGCATATAGAGGCTCTTGAAGGTGACGCTCGGGAAGAGGCCAAAAGGCTTGCAGGGCTTGCAGATCATGTTATAATGAATCTTCCTCACAGTGCCCATGAGTTTTTGGATTCGGCCGTTCTCCTTGCAAAATCCGGAGGGATCCTCCACTACTATGGCATGACTCCGGAAAACGATCTG
>JAQUFK010000027.1 GCA_028684695.1 Methanosarcinaceae archaeon
GGAAATCGATGTGGATAGGATGGAGTATCTGGTGAGAGACGCTCATTATACAAGCGTTTCCTTCGGGGTTGTAGATTATAACCGCCTGATAAACAAAATGCAATTTTACGAAAACAAACTGGTTGTGGCTCAGGGAGGCTTAAAAGCCGCCGAATCCCTACTCGTATCTCGATTCTGGATGAATGCCTCAGTCTACTATCATCACGTAACCCGGATCTCAGAGGTTATGTGTTCAAAAGCCGTTGAAACCCTGATCAAGGAGAAGGAACTAAATCCAAAAGAGCTCCGGGAGATCGATGACATAGCCCTTGTGTCAACCATGCGCCGGGATAAAGGGGCTGCTGGAGAACTTGCAAAAAGACTTGATGAGAGACGCCTTTACAAACGAGCGCTTTATACGGGCTTTGAAAGCGTAGGAGAAGGAGTGCTAAAATATAGGGGAAAAATCGAGAGGCTGGAACAAGAAATTGCTGAGCTGGCAGGAGTTGAGCCCGAAGCCGTCCTTGTGGATATTCCCAAGATGCCTGAAATGTCGGAGATGCGCGCGCTTATAAAAACCGACCATAAAATGCTTCCTTTAAATGAGGCTTCTCATTTTGTGTCCATTCTTCAGGAAGCTCACCTAGACAACTGGAGAATGGGCGTTTACAGCCCTAAAGAGCATTGCAAAGCCGTGGAAAAAGCAGCCAAAGACTTTTTTGATATAAAAAAGGGCACAAAACAGTATAAATTAAATGAAATTGGAAAAGGGAGCTTTTTTTGAATTGCATAAAAATAGAAAGCGGAAGGATCGAACTCGTACTTGAAACCAAAAAAATCGGGGAAGATTATATTCTTACTCTGACCGGAGGAAAAAAACATGCTGGAGCCGTAGCAGTGGGGTTTTTTGATGAAAAAACAAAGCTTGCAAGTTCTTCGGTTCTTACCCTCCCTGGACACAGGGAAGACCAAATTGCCCTTAAAGGAGCAAGAATAATTAGCAAAACCACCCGTAAAACAACGGTTTTTGTTGTAGGGATCCATTTTGAGGATATAAGCTCTGAGGAGATAGAAGAGATCGTTCAGGGTTCCGAGAAAATTATAAAAATGTTTCTTGAAAATTACGAGCAAAACTACTAAGAAAAGTAATAAAGATGAGGCAGAAATCTGGACAATGGCTTAAAAAAATTTAGCCCAATGCCAGGCTCAATCCGGAAAAGGAGTGGTAAAAGGAATGGAAATTATAGTAGGGATTAGCGGAGCTTCGGGAGTCAGGTATGGGATAAGGATTCTGGAAGTTCTGGCAAAAAAAGGAGTCAGGACTCATCTAGTGCTTACTGAGGCTGCAAAGCAAATAATAGAGCTTGAAACCAATTATTCTTCTGAAGCTGTCAAAAAGCTTGCCACCTGGGTCCATGCACCCTATGACTTTACAGCCCCCATTGCAAGCGGCTCATACAAGACAAAAGGAATGGTAATTGCTCCTTGCAGTATGAAAACCCTTGGCCAGATTGCAAATGGGATAGGGGAAACCCTGCTTGTGAGAGCTGCAGATGTCTGCCTTAAGGAAGAGCGAAAACTCGTTCTCATGCCAAGGGAAACTCCTTTGAATCTAATCCATTTGGAAAACTTGGTAAAAGCAAAAAAAGCAGGAGCAAGTATTCTTCCTGCCTGTCCAGGTTTTTACTCCAAGCCCGAAACTCTGGAGGATATTATCAATTCCATGGCAGGCCGGGCCCTTGACTTACTGGGAATTGAAAACGAGCTTGTAAAACGCTGGGAGTAAACTCCTGCTCCCAGGCTTAAACAGTTTTTATAGGACGCAGCGTAAAACCCCAATCATTAGAAATATATTAAATAAAAATTCTAGATTATTCTAACTCAGATTTGGAATAACTTCCCCATTTTTCGGAAATTGAATGAATATATTATTATACTGTAATTCATTTCTTATCTCTTATTCAATTCCGCCTTTTTAATTTGGACTTAAAACAGAAATTTCAGTATTTAGGACTGAACTTATACACATAAATTATACAGATGGGTTCTCAAAAGCTTTTCTGGTGTTGGAATACAAAAAGAATTGACATCGGGAATTGGCATAACAGAAATAATATATATGGCTTACATAACCTTTAGATACAAAGGCACCTTGGACTTTGAGCCTTAAGGTACGCTCTTCTTTTCGGGCTGACCTAGCCCCGGAATAATATTGTTCCTTAAATGCTTGAAGATCTGAAAGGGGAATATAATTGCAGCAGATGTAGAAAAAAAATATTACAAAAGGAGAACAGAGGTCTCGGGATGGAAGCTTTCGTTTTCGCGTTTACAATAAGCCTGCTCCTAATATTATTTTATCTTCTAAACCTATTAAGAGTACGAGTCAGACTTAACAAAAAGTTAATGTAATGCTGCGTTGTACGGGTTTTAGATGAATAAAAAAAAGAAAACCTTGCTTTCAATTGCCTTCGTTGTAGCCGTAGTGGGAATTGGCTTATACGGAGTTGACCTCTCGGAAGGCTATCTTAGGGTTTCGGAACTGAACTCAACTCAGATTCGGCCCGGAGCCGAGGTCAATGTAATGGGCATTGTAAAAACAGGAACTCTCGACAGAAACCCTGGACTTACCTCTTTTGAGCTAAAAGACGAAGAAGATGCTAATTCCAGTATACGGGTTGAGTACAAAAGCGAACTTCCCTCAAACGTTGCGGAAGGCAAAAAAGTAAGTATAAGCGGAACGCTGGTTTCGGAAAACATCTTAGAGGCAAAGAAAATTGTTACAGGCTGCCCCTCCAAATATACAGAGTAATATGGAGTGCAAGGAAAAAAAAGTGTGAGGCTCATTAATGAACATTAAAGAATGGGAAGAGTACAGGTCTATCACGGAAGGGATCGACTCCTTTGTCCGGGAACTTGAAGACTCCTACCTGAAAAAGATGGTGGGGCATGTATGCAGCACCGGAGGAAAACGAATTCGGCCCCTGTTGCTCCTGCTCTCAAGTGAGGCCTGTTCCAATTCATATAAAAATAGCCTTGAGGCAGCCCTTGCCGTTGAGATGATGCATTCGGCATCACTTGTGCATGATGACCTGCTTGATCAGGGACTCTTTAGGAGAAATCTACCTAGCGCTCCAAAAAAATTTGGAGCTTCCAGAGCCCTGCTCTGTGGGGATTTTCTAATTGCTAAATCCATTGAATTTATTTCTCCTTACGGGAAAAAAGTAGTTCAAATATTCGGAAAAGCCGGCATGGACATGGCCGAAGGGGAAGTTTTGGATCTGCAGCTTGAAGGAAAAGAGTTTTCTGAAAAAGATTATTTTGAATGTATCTACCGAAAAACAGCCTCTCTCTTTGAGGCGAGTGCAGCAATAGGAGCCTCTGCGGCAGGAGCCGATGAAGCTCTGGCAAAGCGTTTTGGACTTTTCGGGCGTCAGCTTGGAATTGCGTACCAACTTGTTGACGATTTACTGGAATTTCTAGAAAGGCTTGAAGGCAAGGAATCAAAACACGAATCCGAAACCCTGCCTCGAATCTATATGAGAGAAATGCCAAGGGAGGAGGCTATCAAAAAAGTGGTCTCCTGTGTAGAGGAATACGTCGGGTCTGCAAAGGAGCTGCTAGAGGAGCTATCTCCCTGCCCTGCAAAGGAAAAACTCTTTAGGATAACGGATTATATAACTCTGGATCTGCTTGATACAGTCTAGCAGGATACTTTTTCTGAATAAAGTTTTTGGAGTGTAAAAACGAAGGGAAGCTGAATTGATCTGATTTTTCGTTTAAATTGATTGATCCAATTTAAACAACCCGATTTTAAATTTGAAAGTAATGTATTATAATTTTAGTAGGTGAATCCATGCAAGTGTATGAAAGTCCGGTTCTTAAGGTAAATGCCAGCTCCGAAAACGGAAAAGTCGTGCTTGATACGGAAGGTCCCCTCTCCCAGCTTACAAAGCCTTTTATAAAGCGCATTAACAGGATCTTCGAAGAAGAAAAAGCAATAGCAGTAGAGGGAGACGAGCTCATATTTTCAACGTGGGTACCCCCCTTTCCAGGAAAAGCTTTCAACCGTGTCATAAGTGCTGAGATTGCAGCAATCTTAAAAAAGCGATTACCGGATCAGTTTTCCGTAGGAATTACGGCTCGCTGCCCCAATAATTGCATCCACTGTGGAGCTGCTGGCATAAAACCCGAACGGGAAATGAAGCTTGAGGAAATCTGCTCTCTTTTGGACCAGACCCTTGAGCTTGGAACCTATCTGATCTCTTTTGATGGGGGGGAGACTATGATGCGCAAAGATCTTGTGGAAATGGTTGCTCACGTGGACAAAACAAAGGCAATTGCAACCTGTTTTACCTCCGGCTATGGGCTTTCTGAAGAAAGAGCAAAAACCCTTAAAAATGCAGGGCTTTATGCAGCCCATATAAGCTTGGATAGCCCATCAGAAGCTGAGCACGACCGGATTCGAGGCCGCAAAGGAGCTTATCTTGATTCGCTTTCCGGGATCAAAAATGCTAAGGCTGCAGGGATTATGACCGATATGTTTGTAGTCGTCTCTCCAGATAATATCGATGAGCTAGAAGAATTCTATTCCCTTGCCGAGAACCTTGGAATGCAGGAGCTTTCCATATACGAAATCATTGCTGTGGGCCGTTGGCTTGAGCATGAAGACGAAGTAATTGGAAAAAAGGACGTTCTAAGGCTTGAAAAGTTCCAAAAAACGATGAATAAAAAATCCGACGGGCCAAGAGTTACGGCTTTTCCCTACTTTATGGGCCCTGATCTTTTTGGCTGCTTTGCAGGCAGGCGCTGGATGCATGTGGCTTCTGACGGAGAAGTTATGCCCTGTGCTTATACCCCGCTTTCCTTCGGAAACGTGCTTGAAGAATCCCTAGAAGCGATCTGGAAACGCATGGGAAAGCATGAAGCATATAAAAAACAGGCCAAATATTGCATGATGCGCAATCCAAAATTCCGGGAAGAATATATCCATACGATTCCAAAAGACGCAAAAATTCCACTCAGACTTGAATAAGCCCACTTTAAGGTAATTAAGATGTTCTTTTAAGCTTTGAAGAGCACATTAAACTTTTAAGATATTATCAATGGTTTTAAAACCAATTAAGGTTTTAAGACCCCACCTTCATAACTTTCCTTTTTTTAGGAGAATTCAGAGCTGAGAGTGAACTACAGCTGAGCTAAAGCCTTAGAGGTTTTATGCTGCATGCTATAAATAATAGGGGCTTTTGGCTCCGAGGCCTTCTCTACTTGTATTATATATTCAAACATATTTTCCCTAATTATTTTCTACTGTAATACTTAATCTTTTTGTAATTATACGATATAATTTACTATTTATTTTAATAATAGTGTGAAAATATTCTTCAATTGTGAGTGTGTAATAATTAATCATTATAGATGCTTCTCTCTTATACTATAAAACCGAAGCTGTTATATAGTTCTTTCACGAAGCATCTGTTAACTACATCCGCTGGAGTAGGGAATTTTAATTATTAATTTATATACTAAATTTTAAGAGACGGAGATTCACATGGCTAAAAATGAAATCTTATCTGAAATTAAAAAAGCAGAAGAGAATGCGAAAAATGTGATTGATGAAGCCATTGAAGCCAAAAACAAGCGCATCTCTGACGCCCGGGCTGAAGCCAGGGATATACTGGCCCAGGCCGAAGTCGATGCACACAAAGCTGTACAAGATCGTTTTAAAGCTGGTGAAGCAGAGATCCTGGAGGAAAGAGATAAGATCGTCAAAGACGGCGAGCAAGAAGCATTAGCCATGTCTCAGAGTGCTCAGGCAAATATCGACAAAGCTGTCAATTACCTATTAAAGGAGTTTGAGAGGTCGGTCCTTAATGAGTAGTCCTAAAGAGATGACTAGGGCCGTAATTGTCGGACATAAAAGCATACTGAAAGAAACTATCGATGCACTACATGATTCGAATCTCTTTCACATCGAAGATTTTGTAGAAGATGAATCCGGTTTCAAGATCGACAAGCCCTTTGAAAACGCTGCAGATGTCTCAAAAAAGCTTGTAAAGATCCGGTCAATCTCCAGTTTTCTCGGAGTTGACAAAAAAGAACCGGTGATCCAGAAATCTGACGCTGTTCTCCAGGATCTTGATTCAAAACTAGATGAACTGGACCGGTCAATCTCGGCCAAAACGGCAGCAATTGCAAAACTCGAGACTGACTTGAAGGATTTAGAGTCTCAGAAAAAGGACCTTTTACCCTTCATGTCCATCAATCTGGACTTTGATTATTATCGGGGCTACAAAAACCTGAAAGTTTTTGCAGGCTCAATCAAGAGTAACCTGGACGAAAGTCAGTTTTCAAGCCTCACACAGACCTATGAACTGTTTTATGACCCACAGGCAAAAACGATTGCATTGTTTGTGACCAACACAGAGGCCGACAAAATCTACGAGTTCCTTCAGGGTCTCGGCTTTAGAGAACTTAGAGTTCCTAATCGAGGTGGTGTTCCGAGCGAGCTGTTAAAGGTAATCGAAGAGAAAGAAATTGAGATAAACGGAAAGATCGAGTCGCTTAAAGCTGAAATCGACTCAATGAATACCAAATATGCCGATTTCATTCTTGCAAGTGATGAAATTCTCAGTATCGAAAGCCAGAAGGCAGAAATGCCTCTTAGAATTGCCACATCTGCAAACACATTTATTATTGATGGGTGGGCTCCCAGTGAAAGTTATGATTCTCTGGTCAACACGCTCAATGACGCCACCGGCGGCAGGGCCTATATCTCCAAGCTCGAAATAAAGGAAGAGGAAAAGGAGAAGGTCCCAGTCGAATACAATAACTCAAAAACGGTGGTTCCGATGCAGGAGATCATGGACCTTTACTCCAGGCCCAAGTATACTGAACTTGACCCTTCAGCCATTATCTTTATTACATTACCGCTGATGTATGGCTTGATTCTTGGAGATATGGGCTATGCTCTGATTCTGGGAAGTCTTGCATTATTAATCAAAAAAGCAATAAAAGCAGAAGCAGCACAGCGTTTGGCAAACATTTTGCTCTACTGCCAGATCTCAACGGCCATATTTGGTTTAATCTATGGTGAGTTTCTGGGATTTCCATTGGCAGGGTTCCATGGGGAGCCGGGCTTAATTCCAGGCTGGGAAACCCGCACTCTATTCTCCGGACTTGGAGGAGAAGAAGTAACCTTTCCAATTCACAGATCTCACATGATAATGACAATGATTGCAGCAACTGTCATTGTAGGACTGTTTCACTTGGCCCTTGGATTCATACTTGGTTTTATAAACATCAACAAGCAACACGGGTTCAAGCATGCACTCCTTGAGAAAGGCAGTTGGCTTATCATTGAAGTCAGTGCAATCGTGGCGATCATAGGCTACCTGATCCAAAACTCTATAATAACAAACATCGGGCTTATTGCTCTTGTGATCGGAGTTTTGATGCTCACAAAAGGTGAAGGTATACAGGGGCCAATCGAATTGCCCGCGCTTATGGGTAATGCCTTATCGTATGCCCGTATTATAGCGGTAGGACTGTCTTCGATTTACATAGCAGGTACAGTCAATGATATTGCATTCAATATGATGTGGGAAGATCATTCCCAGATCGGCTTGGTAGCAATAGCTGCAATACTCGTATTTCTACTCGGACACGGCCTTAACAGCCTTCTGAGTATTATCGCTCCTGGCCTGCACGCTCTAAGGTTGCAGTATGTAGAATTCTTTGGTAAATTCTACGAAGGCGGGGGCAAGAAGTACAACCCATTCGGATATATTAGAAAATATACGGAGGAATAAAAACATGGTAGGAGAAGAATTAATAGCAGGTCCTGTTCTGGACGCCGCAGGAATGAAAGCACTTAGTGCAGCACTCGCAATTACAGTTACTGGTCTTGCATCTGCATGGGCAGAAAAAGAGATTGGTACCGCAGCAATTGGCGCAATGGCAGAAAACGAAGGCTTATTCGGTAAGGGTCTGATTCTCACTGTCATTCCTGAAACCATCGTTATCTTCGGTCTTGTCGTTGCATTGCTTATCAACCAATAAATTGATTTTAAGTGGGGCACTCCCCACTAATAAATCGATTTTAAGAGCGTTTAGCTCTTAAATTTCTTAGAGCAAGCTCTGCTCTAAGTTCTTAGGGCACATTTCCCTGCCCTGAATTTCTAGGGCAATCCAATACTCTGAGTTTCTTAGGGCGCTTTTTTCTGCTCTAGATTTTTTGGGGCATTCTTAGCCCTTACCTGCTTAGAGCGTTTTTTGCTCTAATTTATTTGGAGGTTTAAGCATGGGACTAGAGATCGTTGTTAAAGATATCCAGGATGGGGCACAGGCCGAAATTTCCCGTATCAATGCTGATGCCGAAGCAAAGGCATCCGAGTATATAAATGAGGCCAGAGACTCCCAGAAAAAGATGCTCGGAGATAGCCTTGCGAAGGTAGAAGAAGACCTTCAAAAAATGAATCAGCAGGTTATTTCCAGCGCAAACCTGGAAGTAAAACGTATTGCGCTTAACAAACGTAAGGAACTTCTGGATACGGTATACAATCAGACCGTTGAGAAAATCAAAGCTTTACCGGCTTCTGAGAATGAGAAACTTTTGAAATACCTGATTGACAAGTACGAATCCGAAGGCAATAAAATCTATTCCTCAAAAGATTCGGAAAAACTTGTAAAGAAATTATCATCATTAACCTATGCTGGAAACATAAAGAGCATTGGGGGAATTGTTCTCGAAAACGAGGACGGGACAATCAGGTTAGATTATACATATGATTTAATTCTCGAAAACGTATATGAACGTTCCTTAAAACAAATATCAGATATCTTATACGGGTGATCTTCAATGCGGCTTTTGGAGAAATTCTGGGGAGGCAAAAAATCCTCAAGAACATCCGATAAAAAGAAAAAAGGCACTTCTAATTATGCTTATGCCGTAACCCGTGTCCGCGCCATGAAAAGCAAGCTTGTGCCAAAGGAAACTTATCCTAGGCTGCTTAACATGGGCATAGATGAAATTACCCGCTTTATCCAAGAGTCTGAATACAAAAACGACATCGACGAACTGGCAATGAAATACAGCGGTGCAGATCTGGCAGAACATGCACTGAACAGGAATCTTGCGCTTACCTATGAAAAATTGCTTCGGATCACCGCAGGAGAACTCAATTATCTGATCACAGAGTACCTGAGAAGGTATGATGTCTGGAACATAAAAACCCTTCTCCGCGGAAAACAATATAATGCATCTGTTGAAGAGATACTGGAATCCCTGATCTCTGCCGGCGAATTTACCTACACTTTTCTGTCCGAATTGGCAGGTACAGAATCCTATCAGGATATTATTGAAGCCTTGAAGGAGACTGAATATTATCCCATTCTGCAGGAATACGACGGGAACAACCTGGCAGATATAGAAAATGAAATGGACAAGATGTATTATTCAAGTTTATTTGAAGCAATCGGAAAACCAAGATCTAAAGATCGCAAACTTTTTGCCAGGTTTGTAAAACTAGAAGTCGATGTCAAGAATCTAAGTACCCTATTCAGACTTAAAAGAGCAGGAGTCGAGCAGCTTGATGAGATCCTGCCTTTGATGATCGAAGGCGGACTTGCTTTGAATACCGAAAAACTCGCAGCTCTTCCATACGAGGATTTTGTAGAGGAACTTCGTAAAACAGAGTACTGGGACGCTCTTTCAGGCGTGTATAGCCCCGAGATGAAATCCCTCAATGCTCTGGAAAGCAAACTCAAAAAATACAGTCTTGAATCTGCTACCACTTATTCGCATGTATCTCCGATCTCAATTGTACCTATAATGGACTATATCATTTATAAGCACAACGAGGTCAGCAACCTGCGTATGATTGTACGGGGAAAAGAAGCTGGCCTTGCGGATACATTGATTAAAGACCAGTTGGTGGTAATCTAATGGAATTGGCAGTGATCGGAAAGAGCGAGTTTGTCACGGGTTTCAGGCTGGCTGGTATCAAAAAGGTCTATGAAACCGTTGATGCCGAATCGACCGAAGCTAGGGTAAAAGAAGTGCTTGAAGACAAAAATATCGGAATTCTTGTAATGCATAATGATGACATTGCTAATCTGCCGGAAATCGTGGCTAAAAACTTGAATGAGTCCGTCCAGCCTACAGTAGTAGCTCTTGGAGGTAACGGGGAAGGCTCGACAAGTTTAAGAGATAAAATAAAACAAGCGGTAGGTGTTGATCTGTGGAAGTAAAAGGTGAAATTTATCGAGTGGCCGGACCTGTCGTTACCGCCGTCGGCTTACAGGCAAAAATGTATGACCTGGTTAGAGTCGGTAACGAAGGGCTGATGGGTGAAGTCATCCAGATAAGAGATGAGAAAACCATCATCCAGGTATACGAAGAGACAGCCGGCATTATGCCAGGAGAACCCTGTGAGACCACTGGTATGTCTCTAGCTGTGGAACTGGGCCCAGGGCTTCTTTCCAGTATTTATGACGGGGTTCAAAGACCGCTGCATGTCCTGCTTGAGAAGATGGGCAACTTCATTCAAAGAGGAGTAAGTGCAGACGGACTTGACCACAACAAAATCTGGGAATTTAAACCTGTTGTCAAGGCTGGAGATACAGTAAAGGCTGGAGAAGTAATCGGAGTTGTTCAAGAAACAGTAAACCTTGAACACAAGATCATGGTCCCCCCAAACGTTTCCGGAACAGTTGCCGAAATCAAAGCCGGAAATTTTACAGTCGAGGATGTAGTCTGCACCCTTACTGACGGAACCGAGCTAAAAATGATGCAGAGATGGCCGGTTCGAATCCCCAGACCTGTTAAAAGGAAGCTTACGCCTGAAAAACCCCTGGTTACCGGGCAGAGAATCCTTGATGGGCTTTTCCCTGTAGCAAAAGGCGGAACTGCTGCAATTCCAGGCCCATTTGGTTCAGGAAAGACGGTTACTCAGCAGCAACTTGCAAAATGGAGTGACACGGAAATTGTGGTTTACATCGGCTGTGGAGAACGTGGAAACGAAATGGCTGATGTTTTAAACGAGTTTCCGGAACTCGAAGACCCCCAAACCGGAAGGCCCCTTATGGAGCGGACCGTGCTTATTGCAAACACCTCCAACATGCCTGTGGCAGCAAGAGAAGCTTCCGTTTATACCGGAATTACCATTGCAGAATACTTCCGGGATATGGGATATGACGTTTCCTTAATGGCAGATTCTACCTCAAGGTGGGCCGAAGCAATGAGAGAAATCTCCTCCCGACTTGAAGAAATGCCCGGAGAAGAAGGTTATCCGGCATATCTTGCAGCAAGGCTTGCTGAATTCTACGAGCGAGCCGGAGTTGCAGAATCTCTTTGCGGGGCAAAAGGTTCAATTACAGTTATTGGAGCCGTATCTCCTCCTGGAGGAGACTTCACCGAGCCAGTTACACAAAATACCTTGCGTATCGTAAAAGTGTTCTGGGCCCTAGACTCCAAACTCTCTCAGAGAAGACACTTCCCAGCAATTAACTGGTTGAACAGTTACAGTCTGTACAAGGAAGGGCTTAATGACTGGTTTGCAGACAATGTAGCCCCTGACTGGGTTGCGCTCAGAGAAAAAGCAATGGACATGCTTCAGGTCGAATCCGAACTGCAGGAAATTGTACAGCTAGTAGGATCCGATGCTCTCCCAGAAGATCAGCAGCTTCTGCTTGAAATCACTCGACTGCTCAGAGAAATATTCCTGCAGCAAAACGCATTCCATCCGATAGATACCTACAGTCCCTTCACGGAACAATATAAAATCTTACAGGCTATCATGAAATTCGGAGATGCCGCAAACGAAGCTCTTCGAGCAGGCACCCCGGTTACAGAGATTCTGAAGCTGGAATCCAAAGATGAACTTGCCAAGGTTAAGTACGAAGAGGATTTTGAAGGTTCGATGAACGCTGTCCTTGCCAAGATGGATAAAGAATTTGCATCCCTCGGAGGTAGGTAAGTATGGCTAAAGAGTACAAAACAATCACGGAAATTGCAGGGCCTTTGATTTTTGTCGAGAAAACAGAGCCTGTTGGGTATAAGGAAATTGTTAACATCAACATGCCTGACGGAACCACCCGCAGAGGCGAAGTGCTGGACACTTCCTCAGACATTGTGGTTATTCAGGTTTATGAGGGAACCGGCGGGCTAGACAAAAACTGTGGAGTAGTCTTTACAGGAGAGACACTGAAACTTCCTGCATCTATCGACCTGCTTGGCCGGATTCTTTCCGGAGCCGGAGAACCTCTGGATGGGGGACCCCGAATCGTGCCCGATAAGATGATTGACATTAACGGAGCCGCGATGAATCCTTATGCAAGGATGCCCCCAGAAGATTTCATCCAGACCGGAATTTCCACAATTGACGGGACAAATACCCTTGTCAGAGGTCAGAAACTGCCAATTTTCTCAGCTTCAGGGCTTCCGCATAATGAAATTGCTTTGCAGATCGCAAGGCAGGCCTCTGTGCCAGGCTCAGAGGCGGAATTCGCCGTAGTCTTTGCTGCAATGGGAATCACCAACGAAGAAGCCCAGTATTTCATGGATGACTTTGAAAAGACCGGGGCTCTGGAAAGAGCTGTTGTCTTTATGAACCTTGCAGACGACCCTGCCGTAGAGCGGCTGGTAACTCCGCGTATGGCCCTGACTGCTGCCGAGTATCTGGCATACGAGCACGATATGCACGTGCTTGTTATCATGACCGATATTACCAACTACGCTGAAGCGCTCAGGCAGATGGGAGCCGCCCGTAACGAAGTGCCGGGAAGGCGTGGGTATCCGGGTTATATGTATACTGACCTTGCAACGCTTTATGAAAGAGCAGGGATTGTCAAAGGAGCTAAGGGATCCGTTACTCAGATTCCAATTCTCTCCATGCCTGGAGACGATATCACGCACCCAATCCCTGACCTTTCTGGATATATTACCGAAGGCCAGATAGTAGTTTCCAGAGAACTGCACCGAAAGGGAATTTATCCCCCAATCAATGTGCTGCCTTCTCTGTCCAGGTTGATGAACTCCGGTATCGGAGGCGAAAAAACCCGAGAAGACCACAAGGCAGTCTCGGATCAGATGTATGCAGGATATGCAGAAGGGCGGGACCTAAGAGGACTTGTGGCAATCGTTGGAAAAGAAGCCCTCTCCGAAAGAGATACAAAGCTTCTTGAGTTTGCAGACCTCTTTGAGGAACAATTTGTCACCCAGGGCAGAAACGAAAACAGATCTATTGCAGAAACTCTGGACATCGGCTGGAAGATCCTTTCACACCTGCCAGAAAACCAGTTGAACAGGATTGACAATAAGTATATCCAGAAATACCATCCGGCACATAGAAAAGCTGAGTGATCGCCATGGTTTTGCAGGACGTAAAGCCAACTCGGTCAGAACTTATTGCCCTCAAGAAAAGGATCAAGCTCTCGGAAAGTGGGCACAAACTCCTAAAGATGAAGAGGGATGGACTGATCCTTGAGTTTTTCAAGATCCTCAACGAAGCAAGAAATGTCAGAACCGAGCTGGACGATGCTTATGGAGTGGCAGTTGACAAGATGAATCTTGCCAGTGCCGTAAACGGAGTGGTTGCCATCAAGTCAACCGCTTTTACCACAAAAGGATCTCCCGAAATTGAACTTTCCGGGCATAACATCATGGGTGTATTTGTGCCCAAAATCAAATCAACGGGAGTCCGGAAACCTCTCTATGAGAGAGGATATGGGATAATCGGAACCAATTCCTATATTGACGAAACCTCTGAGGCTTATGAGGAATTGGTCGAAAAGATTATCGTTGCCGCAGAACTCGAAACAACCATGAAGAGGCTTCTTGACGAGATTGAGAAGACAAAAAGGCGTGTAAACGCTCTTGAGTTTAAAGTCATTCCCGAACTCGTTGAAACCATGAAGTTCATCCGCTTCTCTCTTGAAGAAGTGGAAAGAGAAGGCACCTTCAGGTTAAAGAAAATCAAAGCAAAAAGCGAATAACTGAGCTTGATTTGAACATGGCGACATGCAAGGACCAATCTAATTTGGTTGAAAAAGCAGTTCTTAAGTTAAGTGAACCTGAAAACCAGGCGCGACTCTTAAAGCTCGCGTGGAGGATTTCTCTCCTTATGCTGGTTTTAGGGCTACTTATCATCTTAAAAGAAGTTCTTCCAAAATTGTCGTGACTGGAATTTTCGAGATGATTTTAATCATCTCGATATCTGGCACTATCTGATTATTTATTCATTGCTTTTTGAAAGAAACGGGCTATTTTAAAAAAATCATTTAAAGCTAAGCTTGCTTTGCAAGCCTCAGCTTAAAAATCAGTAAGCTATTTTAACGCCTAGGACTTATGCTAAACCTTCCATGCAAAACGAAGCCAGACTTATCCATGTGACCGGAACGGTACAAGGCGTAGGGTTTAGACCCTTTGTCTATAGGTTGGCAAAAGCCTATGGTCTCTCGGGCTATGTAAAGAATTTAGGCCATATTGTGGAAATAGAGGCAGAAGGCCAAAAAAGCGAACTTAGGGCTTTTCTAAAAACTCTTCCCTTAAAAAAACCTCCTTTGGCCCAGATATCAGGGCTCAATTCAAAAAAGGTGCCTTTTCGCGGCTATTCCGATTTTTCAATTCTGCACAGCGAAGCTGCACAAACGGAAGATTCCATAATTCCTCCGGATAGCTCCCTTTGCAGAACCTGTCTTTCCGAAATCCTGGATCCAACTTCAAGATACTACCATTACCCTTTTACAGTCTGCACCAACTGCGGACCCCGCTATACAACGGTGCAAACCCTTCCATACGATCGAGAACACACAACAATGGAAGCCTTTCCACTCTGCGATGAATGTAATAAAGAGTATAAAGATCCAGCAAACCGTAGGTATCACGCTCAGCCCGTCTGCTGTGAGGCCTGCGGCCCGAAACTCAGTTTGCTTGATTCCTCCGGAAAAAAACTTGCGGAAAATTACGAAGCCATTATAAAAGCTGCAGCTCTGCTCAACGAAGGAGCAATTCTTTCAATAAAAGGTTTTGGAGGCTTTCATATTGCCTGCTCGGCCCGAAGAGAAACTGCGGTTACAAAAGTTCGGGAAAGATTGAAAAGACCCACACAGCCTTTTGCCGTGATGGCAGGCTCGCTGGAAACTGTTGGAACTTTTGCAAAAGTCGAGGGACTTGAAAAAGAGATCCTAAACTCTTTCAGGCGCCCAATCACTTTGCTTTCGAAAAAAGAGCCTTTTCCCCTAGCCAAAGCCTTAGCTCCGGGCCTGCACAACATAGGAACAATGCTGCCTTATACCGGAATTCAATATCTGCTCTTTGACCGGGAACCCAAAGCCGTTTATCTTCTGACCTCAGCAAACCTACCCGGGCTACCCATGCTGGTTAAAAACCAAGAAGCTCTGGAGAAATTAGAAGGAATTGTGGACTTTCACCTGCTTCATAACAGGCTAATTGCAAACCGAAACGATGATTCGGTCCTAAAGGTTGTAAACGGCAGCCAAACCTTTATAAGAAGATCTAGAGGTTTTGTGCCCGAACCTCTGAAGCTACCTTTTGAAGTAAGACCTGCTATAGGAGTCGGAGCCGAGCTAAATACCACGGTAACTCTTGCACAAGGAAACCGGGCTTATCTTTCTCAGTATATAGGCAATACCGGAAAGGTCGAGACCTTTTCATACCACCAGGAAGTGGTTAGACACCTGCTAGGCCTTACTGGCATAAAACCCCAAAACTGGGGTTGTGACTTGCACCCGACCTTTAATACGACTGCTTTTGCAAAAAAAGTCGTCCAAAAAGCCGGAGTTGAAGCGTTAAAAGGCAGAAAAGAGGCTGAAAAGGAAAAACCTGAAAAAAAAAGCTCCCTTTCTCTTTTCAAAGTGCAGCACCACCAAGCCCATATTCTGGCGCTCATGGCTGACAACTTTTTGCCTAAAGAAGCCCGGTTGCTCGGAGTCGCCCTTGATGGAGTAGGGTATGGTAGGGATGGGACTATCTGGGGAGGCGAACTTTTTGAATCTTCCTATTTCGGCTCCAAACGCCTTGCACACCTTCAACCTCAACCCATGCCCGGAGGAGACCTTGCGGCCAAACAACCTTCCAGAATGGTGCTTGGGATGTTTTCAGGTTTGCTTTCGGAAAAAGAACTGAGAAAACTACCTCTTTCTTTTAAAAGAGGAGAGGCCGAATTTAAACTCGTTTTAAAGCAGCTTGAAAAAGGAGTTAATGTCAGACTAAGCAGCAGCACAGGCCGGGTTCTGGATGCAGCTTCCACTCTTTTGGGAATTTGTAAGGAACGCAGTTATGAAGGAGAGCCTGCAATGAAACTGGAAGCTGCTGCAAAAAAAAGCAGGAAAAAGATAGAAATCGAACCCGTTTTCCGAAACTGTGAAAAAACGGGCCTGCAGGTGCTTGATACAAGCGAACTCCTTTATGGAATCTATGAACTTATGGAAAGCTCTTCTCCTTCAGATCTGGCTTTTGCTTTTGAAGAAGGGCTTGCTTGCGGGATTTCAGAACTTGCCTGTTCACTTGCCCGAAAAAGAGGGCTAGATACCGTAGGGCTGAGCGGAGGGGTAGCATATAATGAGCATATCACGACCAGAATTTCTGAAGCTGTAAGGGAAGCTGGTTTTGACTTTTTAACTCATTCCAGAGTTCCCTGCGGAGATGGCGGCATCTCTTTTGGACAGGCAATAGCGGCTGGAACAAACTATCTTTCTCGGAAAACTGAGGATCTGGATCCTTATATTTGATCAGAAAAACAATACTACAAAATTAAATAAATAATCCCTTACTTAATACTTAAGGGGAAAGATGAGTTTGCAGGGGAGCATAAGGATCCGGGTAGTTACTGGCAGGGATGAAATCTCGAAACTTAATGCGGAAGAAAAGGCAGTCCACCTTGCATTTCGACCTGCGGATAGAGATCTCTTTAACCTGATAAAAGTCTGCCCCATGATCGAGTTGCTTCAGTTTCCGGCCTCAGCCTATGAAGCTCTTTCTAAATTTATGAGAATGTACCTCGATTCAGCAGGGATTCAACTTGTAAAAGGAGACGTGAGCGGACACTGGCACGATTTGGAAAACTACTTTGTGGTTCCAGCCTACGTAATTGAAAAAATAAATGAATTAAAAGCCCAAGGCATTTCCGAAGAGGAGATTATCTCCGAGGTAACAGGGCTGCGCAGGATCAGTCCGGATCTGATCCGGCACCTAATTTACAAAGTATCCTCGGAAACCGAAAAAAGAAGCAGAGAAAGAAAAATAAAAACTCTGTCCAGACAAGAGAAACTGCGTTGAGCGGGCTTAATTTACCAAAATTTCCACCAGGCTTTTTTGGAAGCTTTTTGTCTTTCGATATCTCTTAAACCTTCAGCAGCCATTTTCTGCTGGGTTTTGTACTTTCTTATTTCCTGATCAAGCCTTGAGACTTCTTCTTCCTTACTATTAAGAGAAAGTTTTAGTTTTTCGAGCAGGTTTTGCATTTCCTGGAGTTTTTTATCCTTAGCTTTATCTTCCCCTTCTAGATCAACCCTTACTTTTTCCGGATTATCTATAAGTCTGAGCTCAAGTTCTTGTATCCTTTCAGTCTTTTTTAAAAGCTTAGTTTCAAGCTCTTGCATCCTTTCAGCCTGTTTTGCAAGCTTAGTTTCAAAAGCTTGGATTCTAATTGCCTTATCCTCGGCTTCTTTTTCAAGTTTCTCAAATTTTTCCTGATTAATTGCTTCCTTTTTCCTAAGACACACCTCTAAGCCTTTAAGCTCTTTTTCTTTTCCGGAAAGCTTTTCTTCAAACGTCTCCTCAAGTTTTTCCAACCTGCCAGCCCTTTTAGAAATAGCTGCTTCAAGCTCACAAATCCTTTTATCCCTTGCTTCAAGCTCCGTACTAAGTTCTGCAAGCCTTTCATCTTTTTTTGCAAGCTTGGATTCAAGGACATTAAGCTCCAAATCTTTGCTTACAACTTTTAAGTGAAGAGCTATACTTTCCGGATTCTCGTCTCCTTTTTCCTCGCCTTTTTTCCCCTTATCCTCCCTTTTCTTATCATATTTCCCTTCACAATTCCTATTTTTCTCTCATTTTTCTTCTTCTCTT
>JAQUFK010000028.1 GCA_028684695.1 Methanosarcinaceae archaeon
TGTGCTCTTCCGATCTAAAAATTAAGCGAAGTAATCTCCCGAGCTTCCTTTTTAAAGTGCAGGATAAGGTCTTTAGCCCAACAAAGAGCAGAAGGCTCAAAACTTAGTATGTTCTTCTGATCAAACGCATTGTTCTTCCCAAAAAAGCCTGCAAGCATGAATCGCTCCGTGCTTGTGAGAAGCGCAATTTGTACCTTATCCTCACAGACAAAGAGTTTTCGCTTTTCCAGAGCCAAATAGTGCTTCAGTTCTTTTTCGAAGTCATTTATAAATCTTTCAAAAAGAGTTTCCGTTATGAGAAGACTTATCTCGGAATCTGCCACTCCCGACTCCAGCAGGATTGAAGGAAATTGTGGATGAAAATACGTAAACATACAAAGAATCTGTTTTGAATTTGCAAGATTTTGAGTAAAAGCTTCCGGAAGATCGAAAATACTGTTTGAGTCCGGCTCGAGCAGAGTATAGGGCTTTATTTCGTTTAACCGGGACAGGAGAGCCAAAGGCACAGCCTCCAGATTGCGCTCCTGCCAAAACTCTTCATCTGCTTCAATAACATCCAGGAGATCAAGCAAAGGATTCATCTTTTCAACCAAAATTTTCCCAATTGCTGAAAGCCTGTAACTTTTTTCCTCCTGAAGCACCAAGTCCTCATCTTTTAATTTTTTGAGTTGAGGGAGGAGAGCCGTTGATTTGAAAGGAAGAAGCTTTTTTATTTCATCAATTTCCCGCTCTCCTTCATTTAGCAAGAGCAAAAGCTCTTTTCTTTTTTCAGAGAGAAAGAGAAGATCACTTAATTCTTTTTCCATAATATTCACTTGCCTCAGATTGATACTCACTTATCTCAGATTGCAAAAAATGCTTTATTCCATACTTCAAGTTTATTTTGAAACTAGCTGGAATAGAAAAGTTTCCGTATCATAATTTAAGAAGTTGCTTAAATACTTGTATATTCAGAATTTAGTTTCCTAGAAATTGACGAAAGTAGAGTTGTAGTCTCATCACAAAACCTCACAAATAAGTAAACAGGCGCAGTTCAAGAAGAAAACTTAAAGGGCTTGAGCCCTGAATTGTAGATATATTCTAAAATAGCTCAAAAGATAAAGGCTCTAAGGAAATAGGAAAAAATGTATACAGGAGGTCTTGAGAATGGAATCCTTCAGGTGTGTGCTTACAAACTGGGATTACATTTATAATCTGTGCAGGAAGATATCAAGAGAAATCAAAGGTTCGGGCTATGAACCAGATGTGATAATCGCTCTTGCCAGAGGCGGATGGTTTGCAGGGCGCGTGCTTTGTGATTTCCTGGGACTTGATGACCTTACAAGCCTGAAGATTGAACATTACGTGGGGGCCGAAGCCATCGATACCGGAGAGCCTCATATCCGATATCCTCTTTCCAAAAAAGCGGTTGAAGGCAAAAATGTACTCCTTGTAGACGATATGGTGGATACCGGTGAAAGCTTGCTCAGCGCAAAAACCTATATAAGAACGCTGAGCCCGGCTAAACTTAAGACCGCCTCCCTCCAGTACCTGAGCTGTTCAAAAATAGAACCCGAATACATAGGAGAACGCCTTGAGGAATGGGTCTGGATAGTTTATCCTTGGAATTTCATAGAAGATCTGACCAGCCTCCTTAAAAAAGCCATGAAAGCAGATTCCTCTGAAGAATGGGAGCTTGAAGCCCTCAAGGCTTTGCTGCTCACAAGACATTCCTTGCATCCGATTTCCTTTGAAATCGCCCAGCCCGGCAGGCTCCTTGAAGTTCTTGAAGAAATGGAGCGCACAGGAAAAGTCAGCTCAGAACTCAAAGAAGGAAAGAGGTACTGGAAACTTCGAGAAGGAAAGAAGCCTAAAAAGTAAAATATAACTAAAACAAAACCCTTTAAGAAAAGGGCCCAGAGAGCAAATAGTATATATTATGCTATATTCTTTAAATTCAGATATATGGAATCGGTGAAGCAATGCCCCATAGATGTACCAAATGCGGAACCCTTTTTGAAGATGGAGATCCGGTCATACTAAAAGGCTGTTCAAACTGCGGCTGGAATAAATTCCTTTATGTAAGAAAGGAAAAGCCTCATTCTGAAAACAAACCCCGCCCAAACCCAAGTTCAAGTCCAGGTCCAACTGCGAAGAGCTCGGCTTCTCCTCTGGCCGAAGTGGTTAAGCACATTGATGCAGCTTTGGCTTTGGAAGCTTCAAGCTCAGATTCTAAAATATCCAAAATAGATCCAAAGGAAGAGCAAGAAACTGCTCCTGCAGCAGAGGAGAAAAGAGTTGAGTCCGTACGGCTCATCAACACAGGAACCTATGAGCTGAATATTGAGGCTCTATTAAATAGGGATGAGCTTGTAGTGGGCTATAAAGAAGAGGGCGCATATGCTGTACACTTGCCCTCGATATTAAAGAATCAGAAAAAAAAAGAGAAGGCAAAAAAGAGAAATTTTTTTAAAAAATAAGCATTTTCTGAAAAATACTTTTGGCGCCTTTTCCTTATTTTTTCCTTAGAATACCTTTTTGAAAGGAGCTTTAGCCTAAGCTTATATTAAGCTTATATTCTTTTGCTCTTCTTGGCCAGAAAAGGTTCCTCATTTCTTTTTTGCCACAAAAAAAGGCTTTTTTTTCCATACGAATCGGAGCTTGAGAGCTTCTGGCCAAAAAAAAGGACCGAAAATAATATATAGTGTAATAACTAACTAGAGGTTAGTAACTATAAGGTATTGAGATTTAAAACCGAGCTATTCAAAGAATTAACACAAAGAACCTTATAAAAATAGAAAAGGGAATGATATGGATCCGGCAACACTTCTTGACCTGCTAGGAAATGAAAACCGCAGGAAGATCATCCAGCTCCTGGCAAACCGGCCCTGCTACGTAAGCGAGATTTCAGGGCGGCTTGGAGTTGGGCCAAAAGCTATAATCAATCATCTGAGCCTGCTTGAGCAGGCTGGAATGATTGAGTTTAGCATAGATGAACAACGACGTAAATATTTCAATATAGTAAACAATATGCGACTTGAGGTGTCGGTCTCTCCTTATTCCTATTCTGTTTCTCTCCACGACGTTCAGCCCGATTCCGAGCCTGAAAAAAAAACTGCTGAACAAAAAGTCCGGGAAAAAATAGAAAAAACAGGCATAGAAATTCCGGATTCTGCTTCTTTATTCTTGGAACTAAACGAGAACTTAAAGAAAATAAAAATGCAGCATGAGGAACTGGCCCGCAGGCAACGGAAACTCCAGGCTGATTACACGGAACTTATGGATCTCTGTCTCGATTCAATCGAGGCTGTTGCCAGGAGTTCCGTAGAATGCGAAATTCTTCTTGGACTTATGAAAAAGGAACTGAGCACAGCTGCACTCTGTTATCAGTTAAGACTGCCTCCGAGCCTCATAAATTCAAATCTACTGGACCTGGCGGAAAGAGGCTTTATAGAGTACACAATCAGAAACAACCAGCAGTACTGGAAAATCCGGGAAAAGGAAGAGCAAAAAAAGATCTAATAAATTTGAAACTTTACGAGTTGAGGAATATGAGTGAAAAAATAACTTTGAGGGTTGCTGAGGCTTATAATAAAGACGTGGGGCGCGGAATTGCCCGGCTTGATCCCCGGCTAATGGAACTTATGGGGCTTGTGAGTGGAGATGTAATTGAAATAGAGGGCAAAACCAGAGCCTATGCTCTTGTCTGGCCCGGACTCGAACGCGGACCAAGCGGACAAGAAAACATAATCCGTATGGATGGAAACCTCCGGGGTAATGCAAAAATCGGAATCGATGATAAAGTTTCTGTCCGGAAAGTTGAGGCAAAACCTGCGCAACGTGTGACATTTGCACCTACCCAAGCAATCCGGCTTGTAGGAGGTGGAGCTTACATGCGCAGGATCATGGAAAACAGACCTGTGCACAAAGGACAAAGGGTCAGAGTCGAAGTCATAAATAACCCTCAGACCTATATTGTAGCTTCAACCAAGCCTACAGGGCCTGTTGTAGTTAACAAGGAAACCGAGATAGTCATAAAGGAAAAGCCCTTAGAAGAAGTTCAGCCCATAGAAGGGATATCTTACGAAGACATAGGAGGGCTAAAACGAGAGATCAAACTTGTAAGAGAAATGATAGAACTGCCTCTCCGACATCCCGAACTCTTCCAGAAACTCGGAATCGAGCCTCCCAAAGGAGTACTTTTATATGGCCCACCTGGGACCGGAAAAACAATGATTGCAAGAGCTGTTGCAAGCGAGACTGATGCCAATTTTATCACAATAAGCGGGCCTGAAATCGTCTCCAAATATTATGGAGAAAGTGAGCAAAGACTTAGACAGATTTTTGATGAAGCCGAAAAGGATGCCCCTTCAATCATCTTCATTGACGAAATCGATTCGATCGCCCCAAAACGAGGAGAGGTTACAGGAGAAGTGGAAAGGCGAGTAGTTGCCCAACTTCTCTCTCTTATGGACGGGCTCAAATCCAGAGGAGAAGTTGTGGTAATTGCCGCAACCAATCGACCCGATTCCATTGATGAAGCGCTTCGCCGTGGGGGCCGATTCGATCGAGAAATCGAAATTGGAATCCCGGATCGGGACGGAAGAAAGCAGATTCTGCTCATTCATACCCGGGGAATGCCCCTTGAAGCCGACGTCGATCTCGGAGAAATTGCAGATGTTACCCACGGTTTTGTAGGAGCGGATCTTTCCTCGCTTTGTAAGGAAGCTGCAATGCATGCTCTGCGTAGGCTCACCCCTGAAATCGAGATTGAGGAAGAGGAAATTCCAGCTGAAATTCTGGATAAACTAGGCGTTAAAAAGAACGATTTTAAAGAAGCCCTCAAAAACATCGAACCTTCAGCCATGCGGGAGGTCTTTGTGGAAGTTCCGCATGTAAAATGGGAAGAAGTCGGAGGACTTGAAGAAGCAAAACAAGAACTTATCGAAGCCGTAGAGTGGCCATTACGGTATCCAGGGCTTTTTGCTGCGGTTAACGTAAAGCCTCCCCGAGGGATTCTCCTCTTTGGGCCCCCCGGAACAGGCAAGACCCTGCTTGCAAAGGCTATTGCAAATGAAAGTGAGGCAAATTTCATAAGTATAAAAGGGCCTGAACTTCTGAGTAAGTATGTAGGAGAATCGGAGCGGGCTGTTCGAGAAACTTTCAGAAAAGCCAGACAAGCAGCTCCTACGGTAGTCTTCTTTGACGAGATCGATTCCATTGCTCCAGAAAGATCCAGGGGTTCAGATTCCCACGTTTCTGAAAGGGTTGTAAGCCAGATCCTAACCGAGCTTGATGGAGTTGAGGAACTAAAGGATGTAGTCATAGTAGCTGCTACAAACCGGCCGGATATGGTAGACCCGGCTCTACTAAGGCCCGGGCGTTTCGATAGGCTAATATACATAAGGCCTCCTGATAAGACGAGCAGGAAGAAAATCTTTGAAATCCATCTGGAAGGAAAGCCTCTTGCAGCCGAGGTTGACCTTTTGAAGCTTGCGGATAAAACCGAAGGGTACGTGGGTGCGGATATCGAAGGAATTTGCAGGGAAGCTGCAATGCTTGCTCTTAGAGAAGTGGTCTTGCCAGGACTTGGCCGAAAACAAATTGAAGAAAAGGCTAAAACAGTAAAACTTGGCTCAAATCATTTTAAAAAGGCGCTTCTACGGGTAAAACCCACGACTTCTAAAGAGGCTTTGAAGGTTTATGAGCAAATGGCGGAAGCTTTTGCAAACTCTTCGCAGATTATGGAAGATAAGGAAGCTCAAGCCTTCCCAGAGGCTGAAAAGCCGATTGAAAAAGAGCCAAAAGAAAACCCGGTTTCCAGCTTGGAGGAAGAATAAGCATGAAGGACGGGATTAAAAAGAGAAAAAGTTTCTTTGATGAACTTTTCGGAGCAAAGCCTTTTGAAGAGCTAGAAGAGCTATTTGAGCGGCTTGACCGATCAGGGGAATTAGCTCCAGAAAATTTTGAGAATCGGCCCTTTGTATACGGCTTTTCCCTAACCCGACGTTTGGGAGGAGTGTCCCCAGAGTTTAGGGAGTTTGGAAACCTCCCAATTTCAGGCTCGGAAAAGGAAGAAGTTTGTTATCCGGACCTGCGAAAACCCCTGCTTGAGGTGCTAGAAACTGAGGATAAAGTACACGTAATTGCAGAAATTCCAGGCATAGAAAAAGAAAATATTCAGTTGAACGCAACAGATTTAATACTTGAACTCGAAACAGTAAGTGGGAATCCAAAATATTCCGAACGTGTGCAACTGCCTGTAAAGGTGGATCCTCTGAGCGCAAAAGCCACATATAAAAATGGGGTGCTTGAGGTAATTTTTGAACGGCTGGGATCCGATTCCCAGAACTCAATAAGGCTTGACTGAGGATTTTTAAGGCGCAAATTTCATCAAACAAACTTTTAACCCTGTGGCTTTTAACCTTATGGAAACCTCTCCTCTAATTTCCTATTTTAGAGGAAAGGGATCTTGTCTAAGGAGCTTAAATTTCGGGTAATTTAAATGTAGAGGTAATTATTTTGGGCGCAAAAAAAAGAAAGGATTTCTTTGAGGATTTCGGTCCCGAGATTTTCGACAACATAGAAGAGATAATAAAGGACTTTATGGAAGACTTTGGGGAATCAATCCCCTTTGTTTATGGCTTTTCCATAGTCCACCGACCAGGGGAAGAGCCTGAAATCCGAGAATTTGGAAATTTTCAGGAAGCTGAAGATAACCCCTATGAAGAGATTGATTTTTCCGTAGAGGAAAAGAAATCTTTAATCGACGTCTTTGAAGCTGAGGAGACAGTTCATGTACTTGGGGACTTTTCCGAAGTTAGAAAAGAAGACCTTAAGCTCTCTGCAAGCGCTCAAAGCCTTGAGATCAAGGTTTTAGAGCCAGAGGAATACTCGGAAACCGTGGAACTGCCAACCCGTGTGGAACCCGGAAGCGCAAAGGCAAGTTACAGGAATGGCGTACTTGAAGTAATTTTCAAAAAAGAGCTTGAAGAGGCTCCAAAATCCATTGATATAAGCTGAAAAACAAAAAACCGAGAAGCTAAAAGGGCCAAAAAGAAAATCAGAGAAGCTTTCTTCGATTTTCTACTCTATTTTTTAATTTTATTTAAAACGCTGTTAATATTATGGGGATTTCAGCTATGCTTTTTCTTTGACCAGTTTTTTTCAGATTTCTAAGATATGTGCCTAATTTTTGATAGAAGTTATCCTTAAATTTTATCAAATAGTACTTTTTATATTTTTAATTTCTGCCGCTTTTCCAAAAAGCTTCTTCTTTATATTCTTTCGCTTTTACTTTAGTAATTTTCTAATATATACGCAATATTAATTCTATTTTTAAATATCCCCAAGGAAAACTCTATAAATTTTGTATCTATTTTGGGCTATATTCCTGCCCCCCATTCTATTTATCACTATTTATTATTACTATTTTAAAGGAAATATATATTTACATCTATCCTAGTACATGGTGTTATAAGCCTATTGAAATAAAAAACAAGGTCGGAGAAGAATTGTATAAAATAGGATTTTTATCAGATGTCGAAAGAATATACAGGTGTGATTAATAAACACTGTTAATTTTGAACTTTTTTCCAGAAATTTCTCTGCAAATTTGACAAAAAATAGTTTGCTTGATATTGATGAGGCTTTCAATAAAAACCGAAACATTTTTACTATATGAAAAAAGAGTACCTCTCAAGAAAATATAAGATTACATTATATCTTAATTTTCTATGTGGATTAATTCTGGATTGAAATTTTTCATACCTGACTGCAATACAACTCTCTATTATATTATCAAAGATACAAGAGGTTGGGTTGATGATTCATGGATCCATCTAAAGCGATAGTAATAGCTGTCTTTTTACCATTTATACTCGCATGGACACTACCTTTGCTATATAAAGTGTTTAAACAGCACATAGGCTGGATATCTGCAGGAATTGCATTTATCTGCTTTGTGCTAAGCGCTCAGGTAGTTCCGTATGCGATGGCGGGAACCCCCATAAAAGAATCTTGGACCTGGTTACCCTCCGCTGGACTTTCTTTTGACATTTATGGAGACGGCATGGCCGCCCTCCTGGCCCTAATCGTTTCGGGCATTGGTGTAATCATCATGTCCTATTCAAACGGTTACATGTCCACAAAAGAAGACCTGCCAAGGTACTACCAATGGCTCCTGCTCTTTATGGGCGCCATGCTGGGCGTGGCCTATACGGACAACACGATCCAGATGTTTATTTTTTGGGAACTAACTAGTATCACCTCGTTCATGCTCATTGGATACTGGAGAGAAAGACCAGAATCCATATACGGTGCAACCAAAGCCCTGCTAATAACAGCCGGAGGCGGCCTTTTCATGTTTGCTGGCTTCCTGCTGCTCCGAGTAGCTGCCGGAACCTATGGAATCTCGGAGGTTGCCGCAAGCCCCGAACTGCTTGCAAACGTCCATGGCAGTGAGCTCTACCTTGCAATCCTAATCCTGATCTTTATCGGGGCTGCTTCCAAATCGGCACAGGGACCCTTTTATATCTGGCTCCCAAACGCCATGGAAGCTCCCACCCCTGTAAGTGCTTTCCTGCACTCGGCAACCATGGTCAAAGCCGGAGTTTACCTAGTTGCAAGGCTGCACCCCATACTTTCGGGAACCCCTGAATGGCTGATCTTGGTTTCAGGAACCGGAATGATCACCATGGTAATGGCGGGCTTTTTGGCCTTCCGACAGACCGATATCAAGGCTATACTAGCCTTTTCTACCATCAGTCAGCTCGCCTACCTAATGACCATGTACGGATACAGTACAGCCGAAAACCCGGGGCTAGGCTTTGCAGCAGCTACATTCCACCTGCTAAACCACTCCACCTTTAAAGCCACCCTCTTCCTTGTGGCGGGTATAGTGGCACATGAAGCTGCAACCCGAGACATCCGAAAACTTGGGGGTTTGCGAAAAGAAATGCCAATAACCTTTATTGTGGCTGTAATAGCTGCAGCTTCCATGGCCGGAGTCCCTCCACTCAACGGTTTTTTAAGCAAGGAAATGTTTTACGAAACCTCGCTTGAAATTGGGCAGCTGATCGGAGGCCCCTGGACTGTAATATTCCCAGTAGTGGCAGTCCTTGGAGGGATATTCACTCTAATGTATTCGATCAGGCTCATAGACGGAATCTTTTTGGGGGAAAGAACAAAAGACTCGGATGTTCCTCAAAATGTGCATGAAGCTCCTTGGATCATGCTTGCCCCTGCAATCCTTCTGGTAGGGCTTATTATCTTCTTCGGGCTTTATCCCAAATTCCCAATTGAGACCCTTATCCAGCCGGCCTACAGCGGCCTTGTGCCAGGAGCCGAGCCCCTGCACGTAAAACTTTGGCACGGAGTAACACCCCCCTTACTGATGACAATAGCAACTTTTGCAATCGGGCTTTTACTCTACAAATACTACGACGGGATTGCAGCTTGGCAAAACAGCTTCAACGTCAAATACCCTTGGATCAGTGTAAACTACTACTATGACTGGTCAGTAAACAATGCTCGAGAAATAACTCACAAAATTTCAGCCTTTGCCCAACCCGGCCCAATTGGACCTTATGTAAAGGCTTCCTTGATTTTCACCTTCTTTTTGGCGGTGATCCCACTCGTTTATTTGGGCGTTCCTTTTGATAGCATCCTGCCTTCGGGAATGAACTTTGACTCAGAGCCTTATGAGATCGTACTCTATGCCCTAATGCTAGTGGCAGCACTTGGAGCTATAATAATCCCAAGATACCTGCCTGCAGTAATTTCTCTTTCGGCCTTGGGCTTTCTCGTGGCTTTGCTCTTTGTCTACCTCAAGGCTCCGGACCTTGCCATGACCCAGGTCTGCGTAGAAACCCTTTCTACCATAGTCTTTATCCTGGTAATCATGAAGATCCCGCAAAAATTCAAAGAGCCAATGCCAAAAAGCAAAATACTGGTAAACCTCCTGATTTCAGGCACCCTTGCTTTTGCAGTCTTTGCTATCATGACTAACGCCAATATCGGAATACTTGGCTCCTTTGAGTCCTTCTCTCAGTTCTTCATAGAAAAGAGTATGGAGCTGACCGGAGGTCTAAACGTAGTAAACGTGATAGTCGTAGACTTCAGAGGCTACGATACCATCGGAGAAATATCAGTTCTTTCCTTGGCCGCTCTAGGAGTGTATAACCTTATCCTTAGCAGAGGCGGAGGAGCTGAAGGAGGTGAAGAGGAGTGACTACGGTAATAACCAAAACAATTGCAAAGGTTTGTTTGATGGTGGACATGCTCTACTCAATTGACCTTTTTCTAGTCGGAGCCAACCGACCTGGAGGAGGTTTCATTGGCGGAGTCCTCTGTGCCTGCGGAATCGGCCTTATCTATGTAGCATACGGATACGATGAAATTAAAAAGATCTGGAATCCGGACTGGCATGCTTGGTTTGGATACGGCTTACTTTTTGCAAGTATCACAGCCCTCTCCCCAATGCTAGCTGGCCACAATTATTTCAGAAGTGCATTTGATATAAGGCCGCTGGAGATAATGGGCATGGAAATTGGAGAACTCGAACTAGTCTCCTCCATGTACTTTGACCTTGGAGTCTACTTTGTTGTGATAGGAGGCCTCTTGTTTATTGTTACACAACTAGGCACTGATAAAGGAAAAGAGACGGAGGGCGGACAATGAATAATACATTACTTGCGCTTACCATCTCTCTCTTATTTGGAATGGGAACTTTCCTGATTCTTCGAAGAGATATAATGAAAGTAATCATCGGATTCGGGATAGTATCTCATGCCATAAACCTTTATATTGTAGCAAGTGGCGCCTTTACCGAAGGCAAACTGGTCCCGATCCTCAAACACGGACAAGAATTAGAGCAGGGGCTAACCTATAACGACAATTTAACAGCTGGAGTTGTAGCCCCAATTACAAAAGCTCCCTGTACTGAGTTTGTAGATCCTCTGGTCCAAGCCCTCGTCCTCACAGCCATTGTAATCGGGCTTGCAACAACGGCCTTTATTCTGACACTTGCATACCGTACTTATGAAGAATACGGGACTACCGACCTTGAGGAAATCAGGAGGCTTTGGGGATGAGTTTTCTAATGCAACACCTTCCCGTACTCTTGATAGCTATTCCTCTGGCAATAGCACCTCTAATGATTCTGAGTAGAAAATATCCAGGATTCCAAAAAGGCCTGGATATTGCAGCAAGCCTTGTATTGCTGGCCTTAAGTGGGCTTTTGCTCAGCGTGGTCTGGGACGGCGGAATTTTAGTCTATGAGGTCGGAGAATTCGGAAAGTACGGAATCGTACTCGTAGCCGACCTCTTGAGTGCGTCGATGGTAGGCCTTAATTGTCTAATTGGCTGTATGAGCCTGATTTACTCTTATGATTATATTGAGAGTAAATCGTTAAACCGGACCTACCACTCCCTCTACAATCTCATGCTTGCAGGGATCAACGGAATCTTCTTAACAGGAGATATTTTCAATCTCTTTGTCTTCTTTGAAGTCATGCTCCTCTCCTCAGGAGCGCTCATAGTTGCAAATGAGACCTCGACAATTACAAAGATCTCAGACAAGATGGAAGCTACAGTAAAGTACATTGTATTGAACATGCTCGGCTCAAACGTGATGCTGATTGCAGTAGCTTCTCTTTACGCTTCCATCGGTTCCCTGAACATGGCCGACATTGCACTAAAAGTTAGGATTCTGGCAGATGCAGGAACCCTGCCTTGGCACATGTACGCCGTAGGCTTGCTTTTTATAATTGTATTTGCAGGCAAAGCAGCAATCTTTCCACTACACTATTGGCTTCCGGATGTACACCCCACAGCTCCTTCTCCTATCAGCGCAATGCTAAGCGGAGTCATTATCAAAATCGGAGCTTACGGAATTTTGCGAATCCTTTTTGTGATTTTCGCCCCCCTCAAAGGAATTTTTGGGCCCATCCTTCTCTTAATGGCTTTGATCACTCTGGGCCTTGGGGCAACCGCAGCAATCGGGCAGACCGATGTTAAGCGGCTGCTGGCCTATTCGAGTGTTTCTCAGATCGGATACGTATTTCTAGGATTCGGAATGGGAGCAATTGCCTACGAAGCAGGAGAGATTTCAGGAGCGGGGCTGATTATTGCAGCCTCCTTTGTTTATCTAATAAACCATGCTCTTGCCAAGAGTATGTTGTTCCTGACCTCGGGAGGAATCATCCATAAAGCCAAAACCAGAGACATGCGCAAAATGGGAGGCATGATCAATAGCTCCCCCCTGATGGCTGCAACTTTCCTTATAGGAGCAATGTCAATTGGGGGAGTTCCTCCGATGGGCGGGTTTATCTCCAAGTTCCTGCTCTTTGACTCAGGGCTTAGAGCACAGTTTTATATCCCCATAGGAATCGCACTCTTGTTTGCGATCTTTACCCTGTTTTATATGTTCAGGGGCTGGATCTTTATCTTCTGGGGAAAAAGAGACCCTCAATATGGAGAATATTCCCATCATAATTTGTCCTTCCTAATTATTGGACCTATTCTTGTGCTGGCAGCGCTTGTATTTATCTTGGGAATATATGCAGAACCCCTTGTGGATATTGCCAATACCATTGCGCTGCAGGTGATGGACCCGAACCCCTATATTGAAGCGGTATTAACAAGGGTGATTCGATGAAGCGGCGTTTGATTACTTATATGGCTCTTCCGCTTGTCTGGTGTATGGTAAGCGGACAGATCACCATAGGCAACCTTTTTCTGGGCTTGATTTTCGGAGTCGTGGTTGCAGAGCCTTTCAGTAAACTTTACAGACTGGATGAGGTTGTAACTCCTAACGGATATTGGTTGGCTCAAATTCCCAAGAAAATCATATATTTCTTTGTCTTGCTCAAGGAGATCATAAAAGCAAACATAATGGTTGCAAAGATTATAATTCAGCCCAAGATCGACATTAAGCCGGGAATTATCAAAGTTCCTATCCGGACCAAGACCAATATTGGAATTACGGCTATAGCAAATACCATTACCCTGACTCCCGGAACGCTTACTGTGGATATTTCCGATGACAAAACCACCCTCTTTGTCCACGCAATCGACGCGACCGATCCTCAGGGCGTTCGGGATTCCATCAGGGATGACCTTGAAAAATACGTACTGGAGGCATTCGAATGATTTCATTAGCAGAAGCAGACTTTCTGGCCCTGGTCGTGCTCGTGCTCGCAACAGCCCCCTGTATTTACAGGGTGCTCTACGGGCCGACCCTTCCGGACAGGATAGTTGCAGAAGACGCCCTGGGTAACGCCCTGGTCGTGATTTTTGGGCTCTATGCCTACCGAGAAGGTTCCATCTTCCTGATAGACGTTGCAATGCTCCTTGCGATTATTTCTTTCGTGGGAACAATTGTCCTGGCAAAATATCTAGATAAAGGGAAGGTGCTCTAAAATGGTAGATCTCATAGAAACCCTGAGTATTGGCTGCCTACTCATAGGAGTCCTTGCTCTTTCTTTAGGGATGATAGGGCTCTTACGCCTGCCTGATGTCTATAACAGGCTACATGCAACCACAAAGATTGGAACTCTCGGAGCTTTTGGGGTCCTCTTAAGTATTATGATCCAGGAATTCGGAACCTCGGGGCTTTCCCCGATGGGAGTAAAAGCTCTTACAGCAGGGCTTTTTATCCTTCTAACTTCCCCAATTTCCGGGCATATGATCTCAAGAGCGGCCTACAAAATGGGAGTTGATCTTTGCGAAGGCAGTATCCTGGACGAATATGAAGGCGAGAGAAAAGATTAATAATATTTAAAAAACGGAATTGAAAAGAAGGAAAATAAAAGCCTTTTTTTCAATCTTTTTTAATTTAAAAATCAAGCTCCGAATTTTCCTAATTTTAGCTTGCTTCTTTTTATCTAGGTTTAGAGCTCTTTTTTTTAAACAAAACAGGATTATAAAGCTTATTTAATATTCCTTTTGTCTATCTTAAAAAGGGATTCAGATCCAGTATTTGTTTATATATGGGGATTATTTAATATTTAGGAAAATTATATTATATTTATAAGGAGAAAACAATATGCGCAGAGATTATATAGATCCGGATTACCGCCCAAAAACCACAGACCTTGTCTGTGAATTCCATATCGAGCCCGCTCAAGGAATTGGTTTTGAAGAAGTAAGTACCCATATGGCAGGGGAAAGTTCAATTGATTCCTGGACTGAGATTTCCACGCTTAGTCCGGAACTTGCAGAGAAATTAAAACCCCATGTTTATTACCTTGATGAAGCTTCAAAAACCGTAAGAGTAGCCTATTCAGAAGAACTTTTTGAACTTGGCTCAGTCCCCCAGGTTTTGAGTGCAGTTGCGGGAAATATCTTCAGTATGAAAATTGTAGAAAACCTAAGGCTTCAGGATATCGCATTTCCAGCTTCAATGCTCCGGGAATTTAAGGGCCCAAATTTCGGATTGGAAGGAATCAGGAAGCTATCCGGAATTTCTGACCGGCCCCTTGTAGGAACAATTGTAAAACCCAAAGTTGGACTGAGCTCCGAGCAGCACGCTGAAGTAGCCTACAAGGCTTTTTCCGGAGGATGCGACCTTGTAAAGGACGACGAAAACCTTACGGACCAGAAATTTAACAGCTTTGAAAAACGCGCTGAGCTTTCCCTGAAAAGAGCAGCAAAAGCCGAAGCTGAAACCGGAGAAAAAAAGTTTTATCTTTGTAATATTACAGCTCCGACCTGTGAGGAGATGCTCAGAAGACTTGGGATCTTAAAAGAGCTTGGAGCAAGCTATGCAATGATTGATCTTGTCCCAACTGGCTGGACTGCCCTTCAGACTCTGCGCACCGCAGCTGAGGATGCTGGCCTTGCTCTTCATGCTCACCGTTGTATGCACTCAGCTTTCACACGCAACCCAAACCACGGGCTCAGTATGCTCGTAGTTGCCAAACTCTGTCGTCTGATAGGGCTAGATCAGCTCCATATAGGCACGGTAGTAGGCAAAATGCATGGAGAAAAAGCCGAAGTACTTGCCATAAGATCCGAGTGTGTTCTTGAAAACGTGCCTGCAATTGAAGAGCAGCATGTGCTTGAACAGGCTTGGGGCGGGCTTAAACCCCTATTTCCAGTAGCTTCCGGAGGCCTTGCTCCAACAATGATTCCTGAGCTTTACAGGATTTTTGGAAAAGACGTTATAATGCAATTTGGAGGAGGAATCCATGCGCATCCTCAGGGGACAAAAGCGGGAGCTTGCGCCTGCAGACAAGCCCTTGAAGCTAGCCTTGAGGGAATTGAACTAAAAGAATACGCAAAAGGAAGAAAAGAACTTGGAGCAGCTCTTAAAAAGTGGGGCTAAAGCGTCTTTAATGCCGGAGTTGTTTCAATTGGCCACAAAAAAGGAAAAGAAAACCCTTTTTGTCCGGGTAGATGAGGAAAACTTTGAGAAAGTCCTGCAAAAAGCCTCGGAGATTATAAAGAAAGGAGGAACAGTTGCCTTTCCCACCGAAACCGTTTATGGACTCGGAGCCAACGGTTTGGCGCCTGAGGCTGTAAAAAAGATTTTCGAGGCCAAAAAGAGACCTTCTGGAAACCCCTTAAGTTTGCTTGTCCATTCAAAAGAGGAGGTTGCAAGAGTGACTCAAAATATTCCGGAAAAAGCCCTAAAACTCATGGAAGTATTCTGGCCCGGACCTCTGACGCTTGTACTTGAAAAAGCTGAACTTGTGCCTGCTCTCACCTCCGGAAATTTGGGCACAATAGGCGTCCGGATGCCTGATAATCCGGTTCCACTTGAGCTAATCAAAAGGGCCGGAGTGCCGCTTGCGGCTCCGAGCGCCAATTTATCGGGTCGACCAAGTCCGAGTACCGCAGCCCATGTCCGGACTGACCTTGAAGGAAGGATTGATATGATAATAGATGGGGGAAGCGTAGAAATTGGGCTTGAGTCCACAGTCCTTGATCTGACGGATAAGGTTCCAACTCTGCTCAGACCCGGAGCAATAGGGCTTGACGAACTTGAAGCCCTTATTGGAAAAATCAAAATTGGTTATCAGGATTCAGGCAGAGCTGAAAAAGGGTTTGAAAAAAAAGGGGGGCAAAAATATGGGCATTATACTCCAAAGACGCCGCTCCTCCTTGTTGAAGGAAAAAACGAAGCCGTATTCCTAAAAATTGCAGAACTTGTCCGACTTTTCCAGAAAAATGGGCAACCTGCAGGGCTGCTTCTGAGTGAAGAAGGGGCCACAAGCCTTTTTTCCGAGGGGATTGTCCTCTCTTCAAGACTTTCGGAAACTGAAGTTCCAGAAGAATTACGCTTTGTCTTGGGGCCAGCTACAAAACCTGCGGAAGCTGCAAAAAAATTGTTTGAAGGCCTCCGAAGCTTAGAGGAAAAAAAGCCAGCTGTAATAATCGCGGATGGCGCTTTCAGCCTCAAAGGACCAGGCCGAGCTTTGCTAAACAGACTCAGAGAAGCAGCAACGAAAAGCATTGAAGGTTAAAGGGTCTGTTTAAAAAGCAAAGGTTTAAAGGCAGAGCTACAATGGAGAAAGAGAGACTGGTATGAAGCTCAATTAAAAGATAATAAGAATAAAAGAAAGTGAATAAAAGGGCGGGCCTATATGAGTGAAACAATAGCAAGCGAGGAAATGCTGACATATTTTAACGAACTTGAAAGCAGGCTTAACGCAGCCATCGAGCTTGCTAACCGGGCACGTTCAAATGGAGGGGATCCAAAACCTTATGTTGAAATTCCGCTTGCCAAAGATCTGGCGGATAGGGTGGAAAACCTTATTGGAGTTGCAGGGGTTGCAGAAAAAATCAGGGAACTTGAAACCCGGATGTCCAGGGAAGAGGCAGCCCTTGAAATTGGAAGGATGGTTGCCGAAGGAGAAGTTGGAGATTTTCCGGATAAAAAAGAGGCTGTTGAAGCCGCTATCCGGATTTCAATGGCCACCTTGACCGAAGGAGTTGTGGCTGCTCCTCTTGAAGGAATAGATAAAGTAGAAATTGGAAAAAATGATGACGGTTCAGATTATATCCAAATTTTTTACTCAGGCCCCATAAGAAGCGCTGGAGGAACAGCGCAGGCACTTTCCGTGCTTGTAGGAGACTACGTCCGAAGAGGAATAGGTATTGATCGCTACAAACCCAGACCCGAAGAAGTTGAGCGGTACGTGGAAGAAATTCTAATATATAAGCGAGTAGCGAGCCTCCAGTACATGCCCTCAGAAGCTGAAATCCGTCTGATTGTCAAAAACTGCCCGGTTTGTATTGATGGGGATCCGACCGAAGCTGCCGAAGTTGAAGGCTACAGGAACCTTGAGCGGATAGCAACCAACCGGGTTCGGGGAGGAATGTGTCTGGTGCTTGCAGAAGGGCTAGCCTTAAAAGCACCTAAAGTCAAAAAACACGTCAATAAACTGAAAATGGATGGCTGGGATTGGCTTGAGACGCTGATAGGGGGGGCAAAAAGCGGAGAAGAGGAAGAGGAGCCTGGCAAAAAACCTGTAATCAAACCTAAAGATAAATATATAAGAGATCTGATCGCAGGCCGACCTGTTTTTTCCCATCCTTCAAGACCTGGAGGTTTCAGACTTCGATACGGGCGCTCCCGCAACACCTCTTTTGCTGCGGCTGGCATAAACCCTGCAACCATGGTCCTTGTCGACGATTTTATTGCAAACGGAACTCAACTTAAGGTCGAGAGACCCGGAAAAGCCGCAGCAATGGCGGCTGTGGATTCAATTGAGGGCCCCACAGTCCGGCTCAAGTCCGGAGATCTACTCCGAATAGATTCCGAAGCTGAGGCTAAAAAACTCAGACCTGAAGTCGAAGCCATAGTGGATATGGGAGAAATTCTTATCAATTACGGAGACTTTCTGGAAAACAATCATCCACTTATGCCTTCGCCTTACGTTTTTGAGTGGTGGCTCTATGCTTACGAAGCAGCCTGCCCAAAAGTTTTCG
>JAQUFK010000163.1 GCA_028684695.1 Methanosarcinaceae archaeon
AACTCCCGCAATCCGAACTCCAGGATCAAAGCTAGAGTAGCCTTTGAGCAAAGCTGCAACGCTTCGGGACATCCCATGCACATTAATTACCAGAATAACAGGCACATCCAAGGTTTTTGCTACATGCGCCGAACTTGCAATTTCTGTAGAATCTAGACCGTCAAAAAGACCCATAACTCCTTCGATGACCCCTATATCAGCATCTATAGAAGTCTTTGAAACCGTTTCTTGGACTCCAGCAGGCCCCATCATATAGGTGTCCAGATTCCGAGAAGCTCGCCCGCAAATTGCAGTATGGTGAGAAGGATCGATATAGTCTGGCCCAACCTTATAGGGCTGGACCTTAAGCTGCCTGCGCCCGAGCGCAGCCATAACCCCCATGGAAGCTGTGGTTTTTCCAACGCCACTATGAGTTCCTGCGATAAGTATTCCTTTTGTCATTTGCTCTTATTATTGGGAACAATTAATATATATTAATTCGGCTGCCCAAGAAAAACAATTCCAAAAGAGAAAAACAAAATAAAGAAAATGAGAACCCATAAACCTTAATTTGAATTCGGGGACAGCTATATATTCAGTTAAACATATCGGCTTATTAACCTCCCAGGAAGTTAAAGTATAGGAACTTTTAATTCTATAAAAATAAAGAAATTTTCGTGAAGTCTTATGAACCCGAAAAAAGCCGAAAAAAAACCTGAAAAGAAGGGAAAGATTCTGAACCAGGCAGAAAAAACAAAAGCTCTTGTGGATCCCTTCGGACGCAGGGTAAACGGGCTTCGCATTTCCATTACCGAAAGATGTAATCTGTCCTGCATGTATTGCCATAATGAAGGCTCGGAAGGCTGTGTAAAAAGTAATGGTAAAAATGAAATGCCTCCGGAATTAATCTGCAACTTAGTAGAAACTGCTGCAAAGTTTGGAGTACGCAAAGTCAAGTTTTCAGGAGGAGAGCCGCTTTTTCGAAAAGATTTTGAAAAAATTCTGGCCTGTCTGCCTCCCCTACAAGAGGTTTCGGCAACTACAAACGGCGTTTTGCTTGAAGGAAGAGCAGAAACTCTAAAAGCTGCAGGACTTGATAGAATAAATGTAAGTTTGGATTCGCTTGACCCTGAAAAGTATGAGAAAATCACAGGAGCTCCTCCAGGCACTCTTGAGAAAGTCCTGCGGGGAATTGCCAAGGCAGTTAAAGTCGGGCTGACTCCGGTAAAGCTTAATATGGTACTTCTCAAAGGGATAAACGAGAACGAAATCGAGTCTATGTTGGATTTTATCCGACCTTACAAAGGCCAAGTCATTCTACAGCTGATCGAGCTTATGGATATCGAGCCTGCCCTTTCCCCTTACATGATCGATGCTAAAGCACTTGAAAAGCGCCTGCAAGCTAAAGCAAGGGAGGTAAAAGTCCGAAGCCTGCACCACAGAAAAAAATACAGAATCGGAGGAGTCGAAGTTGAATTCGTGCATCCCATGGATAACTCAGAGTTCTGTGCAAACTGCAGCCGACTCAGAATTACTGCCGACGGAAAACTTAAACCCTGCCTGCTTGTACAAAACAATCTGGTAGATACCCTCGGAGCAAAAGAGCCAGAAGAGCTGGAAAAATTGCTCAAACTTGCAGTAAGCAGGCGAAAGCCGTATTACCGCCCGGAAATTTCGACAGATCAATAAGTTTAGACTAAGCTGATCAAATCCTCAAGGGCAGCCTTTGGATCTTCGGCTTTTATGATTCCGGAAGCTAAAAGTACGCCTTTAGCTCCGAGCTCAAGAGCAGCTTTTAAGTCTTCTCCTTTTGAAATCCCGGCTCCGCAAAGGACTTTCACTTCAGGCTTTAGGGAAGAGACAGCTTTGACTGAGGCCCTAACTATTTCCGGATCAGCTTTTGAGACCGGAATTCCAGTCCCGATTAATTCAGGTGGCTCGATTGCTACATAATCGGGCTCTAAGATTGCTGCTGCAGCAGTTGTAGGAACATTGTTCGTACAGATAACGGTTTTGAACCCGAACTTTTTTGCAGCATTTAAAGAAGCCTCAATTTCAGCAAGAGTTAGACGCTTTTCTGAATGGTTGATCAAAGTACCCGAGGCTCCAGCAGCCTTTAGAGAGCCTCCAAAAATCTGCCCTGTAAAACTTCCAGCTCCGATTCCATCAAGGTGCTGGGAAAAGACTGGAAGGTCTACTTCCAAAGCAACTCTATAAATATCGGGAAGCTGAGGAGCGACTGCAATTTCGATCCCTGATTCTTCAGAAACGGCTTGACAGGCCTTTGCAATTTTGACCGCTTCTTGACCTGTGCCCTGAAGGTAGGTCTTGTAATTGAGTAAAATGAAAGGTAAACCCATAAATTATCCCCTCTTAAAAAACCTATAATGGAATTATACGAATTATACAAAATAATAATATAAAAAAGGGAAGAAAGACCTGAAAAGGCCTTCTGCCACTTTGCTTGATTTAAGTGTTTTAGATACCTAAAAGCTGTATTTTAGAGATCTTAATTATTAGAAATATTTTTAGAAATATATTCTAAAAACATAGTTTGCTAAGCTTTAGTCTTAGAAGTCGGTCATGATCCTAAACTGATCAATTTCCGGCTTATTTAACTTATTTATGAACTGCTCGGAGGCATCTCTGATATCCTTAGAACCTGTAATTGCTCTTCCGACCACAAGGATATCGGCGCCCTGACTAAGAGCAAGTTCGACTTTATCGAGTCTGACTCCCCCCGCAACTGCCACAAAAGCCTTAGGAGCAATTGCTTTGATCTCGCTGATATTACCCCAAAGGTGCTCGGAATCTTCGATATCGATTCCACGGTGGAGTTCAATAATATCAGGCATTTCATCAAGCTGCTTGAGAACCGAGATTGGATCCGGCTGATTGAGGGTATCCATAACAGCATAAATTCCGGTTTTGTGGGCTTCCTCAATAAGTTTCTTGATTGTGTTAATCGGAGCAAGCGCTGAGACCACAACCGCATCTCCTGCGGCGTCTGCAACCATTCTGGCTTCGAGATTTCCGGTATCCAGAGTCTTAAGATCAGCTACGATAAAGGCATCAGGCCTGACTTCTCTGATCTTAGAAATTACGTCTACTCCATAACGCTTGATAAGAGGCGTGCCTGCCTCGATGATAACGTGGTCGTTTTGCGGGATCTGAGATATTGCCGCAAGTACGAAAGGCAGGTTTGGATTGTCAAAAGCGATCTGAAGGTAGGGAGCATCCCAAAGTCTGGGGACTTTAAAGCCCATAATAGCATGAGTGGATTTGTTGCTTTCCTCAAGCACGGTGTCGATATCCGGAAAGCCTTTAAGGGCACGTTTAAGTGCAAGCTTTGTTGCCCCATAATTATACCTGTAAATCTTATTGTAGTCTTCGGCAGCAGGATCGATAAAGACACTTGCAACAACGACAAGCTCTTCGGTTTTGTCCTTTGGAATTACACCCTCTTCAACGGAATCTGCAACCGCTTTTGCAACTGCAGCCTGGGCAGGCCCAAAGATCTTGGAGGCCTGCTCCATATTCTTTACCGTGACTTTTGGAATAATAAGAGTCGAAGGTTTGGCCGGAAGATTTGGCCTGATTACGGAAAGAAGCGGGGTGTGCCCCATGGAAAGTTGAGTCATTCCCGTTGCAAAGGCCTGGCCCACTGGACCTTCTTTACTTCCGATCATTAAGTCAATATGGGCAAGTTCAGAACCCTGCCCCATTAATGCTTCTCCTATCTGAAACATGTTTACCTCTTAAAAATGTTAATGTGATTTTATAAATGTATATATTATAAATTACTGGGATTTTTACAGTTTCAATGAATTTTTGATTTCTGAGATTCCTGAAAACGTTTTGTTTAACGTTTTTTGAAAATCCATAAGATCATAAGCTTGCGACCTTAAGTGCAGCTGAAAGAACCCTACCCTTTAGGCCCGCTCAGGGGATGGATATAGGGTTTTTCTGCATCAATGCCAGCCTGATATAAATAATCTCTTGTTAACCTAGCCTTAAAGCTTGCATATATTTGAAAAATTATCCAGACCTGAAAAAGAAATCCAGGGCCGAAAAAGAGCTCAAAGCCTGAAAACTTATCTGAGCCCAAAAAGTCTAAGAAAAACACACAGAAGAGAAAGATTCGCTAAATAAGAAGCGCAAAAATAGAAGAGAAAAGGAAGGGAAAA